>JACQXX010000136.1:81343-111090 GCA_016208495.1 Acidobacteriota bacterium
CAGCCCTCAGCCCTCAGCCCTCAGCCCTCAGCCCTCAGCCCTCAGCCCTCAGCCCTCAGCCCTCAGCCCTCAGCCCTCAGCCCCATAAGCGCCAGGATAAGAAAATCCGTGTCCGTTCCGTTGGCATTGAACGACGCTCGTGTCGGGCCTGGATCCCGTCCTGGCCGTATTCCGTGGGCTTCGCACCACGGCTATTAAACGACGACCCTTCGGGCCTCAAACCCTTATCCTGGCGCTTATGGCCCTCAGCCCTCAGCCCTACTTTGCCACTTCTTCCTGTTCCTTTTTTAGCAATTCAGCACACCTTGGATTTTGATTTCCTTTGGCTAACGCCTGTTCCAGCCACCTGACTGCCTGGGCATGGTTGCCACGTCCGGTTTCGACTAACCCTTGCAAATAAAGCATATCGGCTTCGGTTGCATCTGTCAGGCGTGGGAGTTTTCGGTACCAGTAACTTTCCAGCAATTTCAGATTGGCCAGGCGTGAATAGGGGAGCTGATTTCCACGTGGCGTGGTGTACTCAAGAAACGGGTACCAGTCAGTGCTGATTTCAGCCATCGGTTCACTGTTGATAAACTCAACGACACTCTGGTCATAGAGATACAGGCCGCTCAAGACCGAAAGCATGTCATTTCCAACAATATTGGCATTGTCCAGACATTGATGGATCTGTGGGCGCTCATTGAGCGATTCAAGGGTTTTGAAATTGACTTCCAGCGGTTGGTCTGAACCAAGCAGAATTCCCTGACCGCCTCCGACAAAAAAGGCCATGTGCGGAAATACCGAATGCATGGTTTTGACGATACTGATCAAATCCACCGGGTCCATGTGGTGAATTTGAACCCATTGCTGAAACACACCTCCAGACCGAAGCCGCTTGCGACAAAGCTCATAAAAATTCTGGCTGTACAGATTCGCGGCACCCGCAAACCAGATATTGGTGAGTTCAATACTGATCAGATCATATTGCTTCGGGGTCAACAAAACGTAGTTGCGCCCATCGGTGACGTGGAGCCTGACCCGTGGATCATCCAGGATGTTGCGGTTCAGGTGCCCAAAATAGTCGTGGGCGGCGGTGACAATGCCCGGCGAAATTTCAGCAATATCAATTTCTGAAAAGGGAAATGCTCCGATGACACTGGCCGTGGTGCCAGTTCCAAGCCCGATTACCAGTGACTGGTTATAGTTACGGGTAAACAAAAGCGGCACAATAGCAAATTGCTTTTGGGCGGGAACTTCGTGCGTGTCATTGCCCTGGAATTTGGCGTTGGCCAGCAGTGTGCGCGTGGTGTCGCTTTGAACCACACTGGTGACGCCGCCAAGTACGTCCTCGTGATAAAATAAAATCTTCTGATTCAATGGGTTGGCATACGTGTAGCTGCTCAGGACGTGGGCGCCGACGTTGAGGTGATTCAAATCCCATTTCGGAATGATGGTAAACCCCAGCACACCGGCAGCCACCGTCAACGCCACAAAACGGTTAAGAAATTGTTTGTGTTGATTCAGGAAGACAACTGCAATCAGAACCGCCAGGCCCAGATTTGCTGCTGCGGAGACTCGCATGAGCCGCTCAGCTCCCAGGTAGGGAAGGAGCAAAAAACCGGTCACCGTGGAACCAAAAATACATCCGATAGTGTTGAAAAAATAGACGATGCCAATTTGTTCCGCTAACCCTGGCAGTTTGCGCGCCTGAACCTTCATCACCAGCGGAAAGCTCATTCCAATCAGCAGGGCTGGCAAAAACATAACCGTGAAACACCCAATAAAACGGATGGTTTCGGTTAAGGTAAAGCTGGGTCTGAAAAACTCGGTCAATTGAAAAAGTCTTGGAATATCATCCCACAGTGGCAGCAGGGCAAATACGGCCACACCCAGCGCAAATTGCGATAACACCAGCCGACATTCAGCACTTTTGTGTTCGTCAATCACCTGTTTGACAAAGTGGCTTCCCAGTGCAATGCCCAGCAGCATTGTGGTAAGCATGGTTCCAAAGGCATAGGCGCTGGTACCAACGGTTTGAGCCAGGACATGCGTCCAGGCGACTTCATAGGCAAATGAAATCACACCTGAAAGAAAGGCGACAAAATACAACCAGCGATGGAGCGTCGAACTGGCAATTGCCGGAAGTGGTTCTGATTTGGTTGGACGAAATCCGAGCCCTGAAGCCAGGGCATCAAACCCATGCTCTAGCTTTTTGACCGGCCACGAAGGTTGGGTTTCCTCCTGCGATGCTGGAAGTGGCCCAGTCACCGGTTCAACCTGGGGAGTTCCCCGCAATAACCATAAGGCAATGCCAAAAATAATCAAATTTCCCACGACCGCCAGACCCAGCGTTCCATAAATGCCAAGCGCCCCCAAGATGAAAAACGTGACGCTAAACACTCCAAACGCAGCGCCAAAGGTGTTGACGGCATAAAGCAGGCTGACCCGCCGCCCAATGTGCCCGGCGTGATGGACAATATATTTGGTCATTGCTGGGAGCGTGCCTCCCATGAGAATAGTCGGCGGCAGGACCAGAACCAGCGAGAGCAGAAATCGAACCGCAGTCAGTTGTCCAAACGAGAAGTGGTAGTTTTGATAGAGCCGGATATAGATCGGCTCTAGCCCGCGAAAGATCAACGGCACAAAGGCGCAGTACAGGCCAACCCCAAGTTCGAGGTAGGCATACAGTTTCAGCCCATTCCTTCCGCGTTCGACATATTTTCCAAAAACATAGCTCCCAACGGCCAATCCGCCCATAAAAGCCGCGAGAATCGTGCTGACGGCATAGGTTGTATTTCCAAAGACATAGCCAAGGAGTTTGACAAAAACCGTTTCGTAGGCGAGTGAGGTGGCACCCGAAAGAAAGAACAACACCAGCAGGCTTTTTGAGGAAGGTTTCATGATTGGAGGGAAGAAAGGCGACTGATACCAGTCAGTGGTCAGTAGTCAGTAGTCAGTAGTCAGTAGTCAGTAGTCAGTAGTCAGTAGTCAGTAGTCAGTAGTCGAGTGTTGGGAATTGAGAAATCTTGTCAAGTGGATTTAGTTCTATTTGAACCATTTAGGAACAATTCTTTTCAAGAATTCCACCGATTCAACGATCCGGGTTTGGTCTACTGACTACTGACTACTGACTACTAACTCATCAACTACTGACTACTGACTACAAACCGGTATTATTTCTCTAACTCGTTCAAGAGATGGCTTAACTCTGGGAGAATCAATTTTTCCATTCCAAGCGTGACCGCTCCGGTTGAGCCGGGAAGGGAAAACAAGATTTTGCCATTAATGATGCCCGCCGTGGCCCGTGACAGAAATGCTGCCGGTCCAATGTCTTCATAGCTGAGCATCCGGAAAATTTCGCCAAATCCAGGCAAACGTTTTTCCAGCATGGCATCCACGACATCAAAGGTGGTGTCGCGGCGTGAAATACCAGTCCCTCCATTCAGCAAAATGACCGAAAATTGAGGGTTGGTGGCTAAATGACCAAGCAGGGCGCGGATGTCGCTTGGTTCATCGTGGATAATTTGATAGTGCACAATGGTATGGCCGGCAGCCGCGAGCTTTTCGCGCATGGTGCGGCCACTTTTATCGGTTTCTTCGGTTCGGGTATCACTGACGGTAATGACAGCACAGGCAGCGATGCGTTGCACGGACGAGACGTGGGCGTGTTTTTGAACTTCACTCATAGAAAAAGATGGAGGAAAAATGCGACCGGCATTGACAATTTTCTGTGCTCCGCCTGAAAGTATTTGAAAATAAAGACGTTTTGTTTGATTGACAAAGTCTGTCGAGAAAACGGTCAGCGCCAGATGGATGATAACCTTGGCAGACGGAAACGTGTTTATGTACTCTGGCATTTGCCACAGTCGCCCCGAAATTGCAAACCAACAACGCCCGGCTTCCTCGCCTCTCATTCCCATTCAAGAAATGATCGCATTGTGATTCTGGTTGATATGTTGTTCTCACTCCTGGTGTTGATTGCTGCTGGTCTCTGGGTTGGCCAGGCAATTCGCCGCGCATGGGAACGAAGACAGCTCAAACGTGGATATGATCCACAGCCGGATGAATTCTGGCGGGACTATGACAACTCGCCTCCTCGACGTCGTTCGGTCGAGAGTTATGCCAGTCGTCACCGATCACTCTATGCAGAAGATGACTGGCCAGAAGACGATAGCGGATGGCACGTCAAAAATGTGAGCCATCCGCAACGCTGTGAAATCTGTCATCAGAGCGATCAATTTGACCCGGAAACCCTGGTCTGTGGCCGGTGTGGGCATTACACCCATTGAAGCCAGGGTGGAAGACGTTGGGCGGAAGAAATTGGGTCAATCCCCAGCTTTAAGCCCAGGGTTCTTCAGCCCGAGTTCTTCAGCCCGAATTCTTCAGCCCCAAGCCCTCAGCCCGAATTCTTCAGCCTGAATTCTTCAGCCTGAGTTCTTCAGCCTGAATTCTGTTGAATGTCGCCTCCTATGTCCCTAAACTGGGCGCCACACACAGGCATTTTCCGGTAACTCTATTATTAGGCTCAGGATTACGCCGATTCAATCAGGAAGGCCATATTGTTTACCGGGATGCACCCCTGGTCGAGTTGGCGAAGACCGAGGGTGCCGGAAAAGAAAAACTGACAATCTGAGTCTGAACGTGGTAGAGTCTCACCTTTTATTTTCCATCCAACTATTTTCACTGTCTTTGCCGTTCAGGTCATTCATTTGAATTCATATCAGTTTCTGCTCAGCCAAAGACAAACTGTTGGAGCGTGTTTTATACCGAGCGCTGTCGGTCAGACTGACAGCCACCACTGATACTTTGCAATTTTAAGGAGAGTTCATATGGCTGATAAGCCAGTTATTCCTGATGCGACTGAGTCTGGTGAACCTGGGAAATCACAGGCCACGCCAGTCGATTCTCAATCTGTAGAGCGTGAAGCCGGTGCGGAAACGGCTCAGGTTGCGTCAGGTCAGGACGTCCCCACACTGGCCGAATCCGCTGCGGATTCCGAGACTCAGGACCCAGTTTCAAAAACAGCAGTTGACGCCCCCGAGTTTGATATCTCGCCGCTGGAATCGTTGATCTTTTCCATGCGGACGTCCTCGCCAATGCACGTCACCATGGATCTTCCAGAAGCCAAAGAAGATTTGATCGAACTGGAACATCCATTGGGGCATCCAGAAGCGCCAATCCACTTAAGCAGCCTTGGGGCTGAAGAAGAACCCTTTATTGATCCCGGATTGCCCATTCCCGAAGCCTATGACGCCGATATGATTTCGGCCCTGGTTCAGGATCCGTTCCGAATCTACATCTACTGGGAAATTCGTCCGGAAACGCTTCGCTCAATCAATAAATTGTTCACGCCCGAAGAGGTGAAAACCTTCCAGCCGGTGTTGCGTGTTACCGACAAGACCAACGAAGAAGAAACCTATTACCCAGTCAAAATTCCAAGCAGCGACTGGTTGAGTGTTTCCCCTGGTCGAACCTACATTGTCGAATTCGGTGTCTATTCACCCAATTTTGGTTTTGTGCCATTGATGGCTGCCCCTGAAGTGACCACCCCGCGTGGAACGGTGGCGCCGCCGTCAACGGAACCTGATTTCCAAATCAGCACAGCGCGCTTCAAAAAATTGCTTCGGGCTTCAGGGTTTAGTGCCCATGCCGGAGCGTTGCCTCACGAAACGCTGGCTGACTGGCTGCCACCGCATGTGACCGATGCCTTTATCCAGGCTGGTGCCGGCGAGCCATTGCAGGAAATTCATCTGGAGGCGATTCCAGAAACAGTGCGTGATATCCTGGCGGAACTCATTGCCCACGGGGAAGGTGAGATGGCAGCCAATTCGTTGCTGCATTACCTGCCTTCCGTCCTGCGCGATGCCTACATTGCGTATCTGGCTGGCCGTGGAATGCCAACGGGGATCCGCAACGTGGAACACCTTCGTGACCTGGTCGGACCGGTTGATCTGGAAGGTGACGGTGTGGCTGACAGTGAAGAATGGACCGAATACGAGTACAGTGAGTGGGAAGAAATCGAAGACGAAGACTTCTTTGCTCCAGGGCTCTTGCGATTTGGAATTGGGAGTTCGGCTGGAAGCGAACTTGGAAGCCTCCATGGCCGCCGTCGCCGCCGCCTTCCACGCCGAGTCCCACGCCGTCGTCCGGTCCTCAAACAGGTTGAGCGGCCAGCACCCTGGTTGCCAAGTATGGATCGTCCAGCCAGCAGTGGCGGTCGAGCCCTGCTGTTGCCGATGGATTTAGATGTCCCCCCGTTGCCAGATGAGATCTAACATTTTTTGTGTGCGGGGATTCTGATCACTGCTTCAAATGGGTGAACGTCTTGCGGTTGGGGTTTCTTTCTGATTGAAAGCAGTCAGAATGTAACCCCAACCCCCATATCCATTGACCAGTGGCCGTGAATTTCCCACACGACGTCTTCCGACCACAACCCACAACCCCACGATATGTCCTTTTCAACCACAGGAGAACTATGGTTACGGGATTTCTTGCCCTGATTTTGCACGCCCATTTGCCATTTGTCCGCCATCCAGAACATCCAGAATATTTAGAAGAAGACTGGCTTTATGAGGCGATCAGTGAAACCTATGTGCCGTTGGTGTTTAGTTTTAGCCGATTGCACAAAGCGGGTGTTAAATTTCGTGTGACCATGACCATGACACCGCCGCTCTGTGAAATGCTGGCGGATGCGTTGTTACAGGAACGCTATTCAAAACATCTGGCAAAACTGATCGAATTGACGACCAAAGAAGTCGAGCGTACCGCAGGCACTAAATTTGAGAATGCTGCCCGGGCACATCATGAACATTTCAGCGGTGTTCAGGACCTGTATGAAAATCTGTATCAGCGGGATTTGATTCGTGCTTTTCGCGAACTGCAGGATGCTGGGGTGCTTGAAATCATCACCTGCGGCGCCACGCACGGGTTTTTGCCGTTGATGTATCGCCGCGAAGCCCGACGGGCCCAAATCCAGGTGGCCGTGCGCAACTATGAAAAGCATTTCGGACGCCGCCCGCTTGGAATCTGGCTGCCGGAATGTGCCTATCAGCCCGGAATTGATGAACTTCTGGCCGAAGCTGAAATCAAGTATTTCCTGGTTGATTCACATAGCATTATGTTTGGGACGCCGCGTCCGATGCGGGGCATTTTTGCGCCGGTGATTACGCCTTCTGGAGTGGCGGCCTTTGCCCGCGATGTGGACACCAGCGAGCAGGTGTGGAGTTCCGTCATTGGTTATCCCGGCCATCCCAATTACCGCGAGTTCTATAAAGATCTGGGATATGAAGCCGAAGAGGAGTACATCAAACCGTATCTGCATCTGGATGGTGTGCGCCGAAACGTCGGGATTAAATATTATCGGGTCACCGGTAAGGTTGATTTACACGAAAAGCAGCCCTATGAACCGGCCTGGGCGACCGAAGTTGCCGCTGAACACGCTGGTCACTTTCTGGCCTCCCGTCAGGTTCAAATGCACAATTTGCGGCCTTTGATTGGCCGGGCGCCGCTGGTTGTCTCGCCCTATGACGCTGAGTTGTACGGGCACTGGTGGTATGAAGGCCCGCAATTCCTGGATTTTCTGATTCGTAAAATCCACTATGACCAGGATGAAGTGCATTTGATCACGCCAGCGGATTATTTGGAGATGTTTCCGGAAAATCAGCCCCAGACGCCGTCGGCTTCTTCCTGGGGAGCGGAAGGCTATAATCGTGTCTGGCTTAATCGTGCGACTCAGTGGATGTATCGCCATCAGCATATTGCCGAAAATCGAATGGTTGATCTGCTCAACCGGTTTCCACAAGCTGAAGGACTTCAGTTGCGGGCACTCAACCAGGCCGCACGCGAACTTCTGCTGGCACAATCAAGCGACTGGGCTTTTATCATCACCAATCAGACGATGGTCGCCTATGCCGTGAAGCGATTCCGGGATCACATTCACCGCTTTACCAAACTGTATGAATTTTTAACGACCGATACGATTGAGGAAGAATGGCTAGCTGAAGTTGAAAGCCGGGACAATATTTTTCCGGAAATTGACTATCGGGTGTACCAGTAAGTATTGAAGGGGAGAGAGGTCGGAAAAGTTTGAAGATCTCTATGCTCTGAGCCTGAAGAGGAAAGAAGTGGCTGATGGTGGGCAAAAAAATGGCTGGGAGGCAGGGATTCGAACCCCAATAATACGGTTCAGAGCCGTAGGTCTTACCATTAGACGACCTCCCAGTACAGAACCGGCAATATAGACAGTTTTTCTGAGATCTGTCAAGCCTCTCTTTTTTTGCCTGCTGGTCAGGATGTGTGGTCCCCATTGTTTCAGAGTACCCAAAACTGCAACGTGAACTCCAAACAGGGCATCGCACCAGAGCGTCCAGGTTCTCGCTTTAAAATTCCAAGTAAAGTTTATTTTGATTTTTGGGAAGCTGTGGTAAGGAAAGAGCTTTCCCTCCATAATTTATTGGTTCAGGTTATTTCACATGCCCAAAAGACGAGTTGTATTCAAGCTTTTGATTGGTTTATTGGTCGCCTTCACCGTTCTCTATTGCAAATTTGAGACTTCTCTCAGCCCAATTGCCCATGGGTCAACCACCCCTGGGCCGCAAGCGCCCTCACCTTCTGACGGACAAGAGGATGGTGATGCCCCGCTTGTGGTGGCTTCAGTTGTCAACGTGACCTTGCCAGTGACCGTGCTGAACGAAGACGGCAACTTTGTACGTGGGTTGAAACAAAATGATTTTCAGGTCTTTGAAAATCGTCAGCAACAGCGCGTTGTGAGTTTTCAAAAGCATGACGGGTTGACATTGAACCTCACGCTTGCCATGGATATCAGCACCAGTGTGCGGAACCGGCTGGCATTTGAAAAAGAAGCGATCAAAGAATTTTTAGAGCGGTTGCTTGATAACAAGCGCGACCGGGCATCGCTGGTCACATTTAATGAAAAAGTTGATTTTCGTCAGCAGTTTACCAGTGATTTTGACCGGATTTCATCCATTGTGGATCGGGTCTTTCAGGCCCAAGGTCAAACTGCCGTCTATGATGCCGTTCACAAAATTTGCACTGAACAGATGAAAGCGGCTACCAGCAAACGGCGCGTGATTTTGTTTATTACCGACGGCGCCGACACAGCCAGCCAAAAGACCCTGGATCAGGCGATTCGAATTGCTCAACAAACCGAGGTCGTTATTTTTGCCATTAGCACCAAGGGTGGTGGGGTGTTTCGGGTGGAAGGAAATCCATATCACAACCTTGATGATAAAGACCTGAAACGGCTGTGCAAAGAAACTGGTGGCGATGTATTTTTTCCAAGCGATATGGGACAGCTCAAAGCTGCTTTTCGGTTGGCGGAACAAAGCCTTCGAAATCAATATTATCTGGTGTATGAACCGGAAAACAGCACTCCGAATGGATTCCGCCAGATTGAAGTTCAGATTGCGGGACGGAAAAATTTTAAAGTGCTCACCCGGTCAGGCTACCTTGCCACACCCCAGTGAACATACCTCCAACCGTCAATTCGTTGTGAATTCATAGGGCTGAGGGCTTTCAGGCACTCAGCCCTTGTTCTTCAAACTTCTTTATGTCTGGCACTTTATATTTAATTCCCACCCCGATTGGTAACCTCGAAGACATCACCCTGCGCGCCGTGCGAATTCTCCGTGAAGTTGACCTGATTGCCTGCGAAGATACCCGTCATACCCGCAAACTCCTCTCCCACTTTGATATTCACACACCAACATTGAGCTATCACGAACATAATGAACGTGATCGGGTGAACCGGTTGCTGAGTGACCTCCAGAGCGGGAAATCAGTGGCGATTGTGAGTGATGCTGGAATGCCCGGAATTTCAGATCCTGGCGCTGTGATTGTTCAGGCCGCTGTTGAAGCTGGATGTCCAGTCACCGCCTTGCCCGGTGCCTGTGCCGTTCCAACGGCGTTGGCGGCTTCGGGTCTGAACACCGAGCAGTTTTTGTTTGCTGGTTTTCTTCCTGTCAAACAAGGTGCCCGTCGGCAGGCACTGGAAGGGCTGCGCGATCTGTCGGCAACTTTGGTTTTTTATGAAGCCCCGCACCGCCTTCTCGCCTTTCTTGAAGACGCTTTGCTGGTACTCGGGAATCGCCCGGCAGTGGTTGCCCGCGAGCTTTCAAAACAGTTTGAAGAATATGTGCGGCTGCCCTTAAAAGAGCAAATTGCCCATTTTATGCATCAAGAACCACGGGGCGAGATGGTAATTCTGATTGCTGGAAAGAGTCAGGACGTTCAAACTGAGCCACTTTCGCCGCGCCTGACTTTGCGAGAAGATATGGAACGGCTAATCGCTGGTGGGATAAGTCCCAATGCGGCAATGAAACAACTGTCACAGAAATATGGTGTTGCCAAACGCGAACTGTATCGTCAGTGGCAGGAAGAAAAAGACCAGGCCGATGAAGTGACAAGGTGACAAGGTGAAAAGATGAGGTAAGGGCGCTGTTGCTTTGAACCGCGCCCTCTTCGAAAACCCGGAACCCGGAACCCGGAACCCGGAACCCGGAACCCGGAACCCGGAACCCGGAACCCGGAACCCGGAACTCGGTCAGTCTTCTTCATTCTCAATTCTTCATTCTTTATTCAATTTATGTGTGGAATTTGCGGCGTTTTTGAATTTGGTCGGGCTCATGGTGAAGTTTCCGAGACATTGTTAACTGCGATGAGCGATGTGATTGTGCATCGTGGGCCGGACAGTGGTGGAACCTATATCAGCCCGGATCGGCGGCTGGGTCTGGGATTTCGTCGGCTGGCGATTGTGGATCTCTCATCGGCGGGAAATCAGCCCATGACAAATGAAGACGGTTCGGTGTGGCTTGTTTTCAACGGTGAAATCTACAACCACCGGGTCTGGCGACAGCAAATGCTCGAAAAGGGGCATGTGTATCGCTCTGAAGCCGACACGGAAACCATTCTGCACCTCTATGAAGACCGTGGCCGCGAGTTTGTGCATTGCCTGCATGGCATGTTTGGAATTGCACTCTGGGATAGCGTCAAGGAGGAACTTACACTGGTTCGGGACCGGATCGGTGTCAAGCCGGTCTACTACACGGTTGCCGATGGTCGGTTGATCTTTGGTTCGGAAATCAAAGCCATTCTTGAGCATCCGGCGGTTGTTCGTGATGTGGACGAAACCGCGCTCTATCACTACCTGACATTTTTCACCACACCCGCGCCACAAACCTTGTTCAAAGGTATTCGCAAGCTCCCGCCAGGGCATATGCTCATTTGTGATCGAAAGGGAAATATCCGAATTGAGCGCTATTGGGATGCGATTGTTGAAACGCCGAAAGAAGCACTCACCGAAGCCGAAATCATTCCTCGTCTGCGTGACCTGCTCACCCAATCAATTGAAAAGCGAATGATGTCAGATGTCCCCTTTGGTGTTTTTTTAAGCGGCGGTGTTGATTCAAGCGCCAACGTTGCCTTGATGTCAGCCTGCTCCACTGAGCCAGTACGCACATTTACGATTGGTTTTAAAGGGATTGAGACCTACAACGAGCTTGAGTACGCCCGCCAGATTGCCCGCCACTTTGGGACTGACCACCACGAAATTCTGATTGGTCCAGACGAAGTGCTGTCATTTCTTCCAGATCTGATTTTCCACCAGGATGAGCCGATTGCTGATCCGGTCTGTGTGCCACTGTATTATGTCTCGAAGCTGGTGCGTGACAGCGGCACGATTGTGGTTCAGGTTGGGGAAGGCTCAGACGAAATTTTTTGTGGCTATCCCAATTATGTTGATTTTCTCAAGATCCACGAGCGGGGATGGTCGCACCTGGAGCGATTACCGCGTGGTGTCAGGTCAGGTCTGGCGGCAGCGGCGGCGCCCTTTAGCCAGTTTGCGGCTGAAACCTTTATGCCACGAGGGAAAAAATTGATTCCGGATCTGGTCCGACGCTTAGGGGCCAATGAAGAACTGTTTTGGGGCGGTACGGTGGTGTATGACGAAGTCAGTAAGTCACGCTTGCTTTCCAAAGAATTACGTGACCGGTTAGGGCGTATTTCTTCCCACGATGTCGTGAGCGGGTTGGTTGATCATTTTGACTCAAAAAAACCGGATGGCGATTTTCTAGAGCGCATGATCTACCTTGAACTCAATCTGCGACTGGCCGAGCTGCTTTTGATGCGGGTTGACAAGATTACCATGGCAACATCAGTTGAAGCCCGAGTGCCATTTCTGGACCACGAGTTTGTCGAATTTGCTATGACGATTCCTCGTCACCTGAAATACAAAAACGGGCAAACGAAATACATTCTGAAAAAAGCACTTGAAGGAATTCTGCCGGACAACATTATCTATCGAAAGAAACAGGGTTTTGGTCTTCCCATCAAAGAATGGTTTATGGACGGGTTTGGCCAGGAACTTGATCAACGAATTCTGAACTCCCGACTGCGAAAGCGAAACTATTTCAATTATGGTGAGATCGAACAGATGCTGGCCGCGCATAAAGCCGGCAAAATTGACTATAGTTTCAACTTGTGGGGATTGCTCAATTTGAGTCTGTGGTATGAGCGCTGGATTGAACCGGCGTAATGTCTACCCAAGAAGCGAAAAAATCCAGACATCCCAACTCATCGTCCAGACATCTACCCAGCGGCCATCTCTCTCATCCGCCTCAATCAAAACAACTTCATTTGGTCTCAGGTTTTGTTCGCAGGAGAACGTTTATGAACAAGCTGCGGGGTATTCTGGCAATCGGCTGTGTGATTGCAATGTTGGGTTTGTCTGGGAGTTTACTTCCCGTCTGGTCGGCAGTACCGAAAAAAAGACAGTACCGGTCAGGTCAATCGGTTCGTCCTGGAGATGTCCTGCGCCTTGAACTTTTGTCGCCTATTGGCACCAAAGATAGCCGTGAAGGTGATCAATTTACCGCACGAGTTCTTTCGCCCACCACCTTGCAAGACGCTTTTATTGAAGGTCATGTCATTCGAATTAACCGCAGTGGCCGGGTTTCAGGCCGTGCTGAGGTCGAACTGTCATTCGACACCCTGGTAATGACTGATAGACGCGAACAACAAATCTCAGCCCAGGTTGAATCAGTCGAACGCAATGAAGTTGAAGTGGATGCTGAAGGCCACGTCAAAAGCCGTGGTTCACAAACCCGCGATGCGATTTTGATTGCGGGTGGGGCCGGAATTGGCACCGCGATTGGCGCTATCATTGGTGGGAAGAAGGGGGCGGCGATTGGTTCCGCAATTGGCGCCGCCGCCGGAACAACCACGGTTTTGACAACCCGTGGCGAAGATCTGGATTTTCCAACCGGTACCACCATGCAAATCCGCATTACTCAGTGAACAGTTGATTATTTGAATTGAACAAACTGACGAGCGCCATTCTGGTTTGATAGGACCAGGACCGCGCTCGTCGTTGTGTTTGACCACGACTGTACTGATGAGATTGCGACTTGTTCTTTGAGGGAAAAAATCTATACTGAGTCGGCTGCTAACCCTTTTGACACACTCAATTATACCGTCTCAACCCAATACCACACATGAGCTGTGAGTGAAAGAACTCAAAAAAATGAACGTAGCGAGCCACTGATACCATTCTGGAATGATTCTATCGTATGAGCAAGAGGCTAAATTGTTGATAAATTTGTGTTTCCCTCAGCCCTGAGCCCAATACCCTCAGCCCTAAATGGTATGACTACTGACTAAATACTGGTGTTTCTTTATGCACTTTGTACTTCGCCGTTTAGTTCCGGTGTTGGCTGTTGTCGTTTGGACTTTGTGGTGGACCCTGCCAGCCAGGGCCGTGCCCAGTTTTCCCAGACAACTCACGGTTCATTATCAGGTCACACTGGAGAAAGCTGGAAATAAAGCGGTTTTGGTTGAAATGCGCCTTCAGGGTCTTGACCGCCCAACGGTGGATGTCGCGATCCCAGCCTGGACACCCGGCTCCTATGAAATTCTGAACTATGCGCAGTATCTTTCAGAACTTGCTGCCAAAGGAGCGACGGGTCAAGCTCTGGAAACCCGCTTCGTTGATAAGCAAACCTGGCGAATTCAATGTGCCGGACAGACACAGATTTCAGTGCGGTATCGGGTGATATGCGATCAATTAACAGTTGATTCCAACTGGCTTGGTCCCCAATTTGGTCAGCTTCAAGGTGCCGCGACATTCCTCTATCTTGTTGGGGAAACAGGGATTCCACGCACTGTTGAATTTACGCTGCCATCTGGGTGGAACGTCGCCATGCCATTGACTCAAGTCGGAGGAAAAACCTTTACGGCCAGGGATTATGAAGCGCTGATTGATGCTCCAATGGTGCTTGGAAAGTACCGCCGAACGGATTTCACCGTTCAAAAAATCCCATTCTCCTTCTTTACCGTTCGGGAAAACGCCGATATTGAGGGGTTGCAGGAAGCGATTACCAAAATTGCGCTGGTGTATGCTGAAATGATGGGCTCGCTTCCTTTTGACCGGTATTTTCTGATTTACATCCCTTTTGAATCCAACTCTTTAAGTGTCATTGAGGGCCTGGAGCATGCCAATTCCACCGTAATCAATTTTTCACCTGAAACACTGGTTGATTACCCCCTTGCCAGTGTTGACTTTCTTTCTGTCACCGCCCACGAAATCTTTCATGCCTGGAACGTGAAACGACTTCGACCAAAGGAACTGGTTGGGGCTTCGTTGGCCCAGGAGGTCTACACCCCGTCGTTATGGTTTGCGGAAGGCGTGACCGATTACTATGCGATGCTTGGGCTGGTACGGGCAAAATTAATTCGGTTGCCAGATTATGCGGCTTATCTGGAACGGAATCTCAATGCCTTGGAAGAGGCTCCAGGCCGACAATTTATGAGTCTGGAAGATGCTTCATTGGCCACCTGGTTAACTGGCACGAGTAATTTTCAAAATATTCAGCTTGATTACTATGGCAAAGGTGCTGTTGTCGCGGCCCTGCTCGATATTGAACTCCGAGCCAAAACGGAAGGGAGATATTCACTTGATGAGGTTGTGCGGGCAATGTATAACCGGTTTCCTGAAACTGGTCCTGGATATTCAAGTGATGATATCCTTCAGGAAATCAATCGTTTGACTGGAGTTGACGTAACCGAGTTTTTTCGACGCAATATTAAAGGCAGTGAGGAGTTGCCTTCTCGGGAACTCTTTGAAAAGATTGGGCTTCAGGTCACAGTTAAGCGGGATGAATTTGCTTATCGTGGATTTGGTCTTGAGTTTGATGGGCGGACGACACGTGTCATTCAATGTGATCAGGACTCACCAGCGGAAGACGCAGGTCTTGAGAATGGTGATATTGTCCTGAGTGTGAATCAAGAGACGATTGTGTCGCAAACTATGTTAAATCGAGTCGTTGCAAAAATGACTTCACTGCCTGGGCCAGTTGATTTAAAAATCAAGCGCCGCAAAAAGATTCTTTCACTAACCGTGGCTGCAACACAGTCCGTTTCAGTTACTGTTTCCGTCAAAATTCTTTCAACTCTCTCGCCATCCCAACAAGCCTTGCAACGATCAGTTTTTCAGTTGAGTATGGCTGTCCCACTTGGAAAAAAAGCGGCCTGAACGTGTGAATAAAGAAGTACCAGGATTGAGGAGGTGCATGTGGTCTGGTTGGCTGCCGCGGGCTTCAAACCCGTAGTGTCCTGGTGAGAGCCGGGATAGGTGGGTTCGATTCCCACACGCCTCCGCCAATTGTTTTCAATGGTTTAGATGAAGTAGTGAGTCGGTGATGCTCGCTACGGGGTAAGTTGGGAATGGGAATTCCCAACTTTCGCCCAACATTTGAGAATGTTTCGAAAAACTCAAATACAAAAAGGTGGATTTCCAAAAATCCACCTCTTTTTTTGCTTGTATTCTCTTGAGTCAGGCTGGCATTAATTTTCGAGCCTCATCAGCGATTGTCCTCTGAATCTCCCCTGGCCAGGGTTAATGCCTTATCAGCTTTGGATTCAACCCGGTAAATCGTGTCCTTCAAATCCTGAACCACCTCACGAACCATCCGCCTATCAGCTTCAGCCGCTTCTCGGACCATCTGTCTGTCAGCCTCAGCCGTTTCCATTGACTGCCTGGACAGTTCCAGCAATCCGGCAACACTGATTTTCAGGTTTTCGATGTCACCAGACATTCGAACCTGGTTTTCTTTCAGCAAATCAACATCCACACTGAACTTGGCCTGCTGGTCCAGAATGAACTGCATGGTGCGTTCCATTTCTTCGTGAGTCATTTATCAAGTCTCCGTTTTGGCTTCATGGCGGGGCGCCAGTTCAAGCCGCATTGTCTTCCAGCGCATCGAGCCTGGTGGCATTATCAGCCAGCTTGACGTCCATGGCATTCAACCTGCGGTCAAGCTTGCGGAATCCCGTTTTCAAATCCCCTTTTAACTCCCCCAGGTCGTGCTCAATCCGGTCCAGCCGGTCCAGCACCGGTTTGAGTTTCTCGTCAATGATTTCTTCGAGCATTTTCTTTAAGTCCATATTGGTCTGATAGTTCTCTGGTGGCGGATACTTTTTGGTTGGGTCTTCGCTGCTCATTTGGATCCTCCAGGTTGCTCCAGTTTGGTTACTCGCTTTTCGAGCCGGCCCACCCGTCGCGATGTTCCCTTTTGCGCTTGGGTAGGGCCAGTGACGTTCTCCGCGCTGGTGATTGGCATAAGCCCTCCACTGAATTTTTTAATCCGCAGGTTGAGGAGTTCTGGCGGCACGCGCTTCCTGACGTTCTTTTACTTCTGCCAGTGCGGACATGTTTCGAGAGAAAAAATCATCATCCGATTCGCGCGGGACCGGGTAGCCGGTTTCATATTCAAGTGCCCGCAGGGCCAGATCAATAAGTTTTGGGTGCTCTGGTGTCACAGTGCCCAGCTCCCATCGGGAAATAGTATTTCCAGGAATTCCAAGTTTTTCTCCCAGTTCGATTTGGGTGAGTCCTAATTTTCGGCGACGGGTGCGAATGTCAACGGGTTCCATTTCTTGACCTCCTATGAGCTTTCATCTGCCAATGGGTTAGAGGTCATTCTACATCGTGCTGAATTTCCGTCAACATTTTTCAGTGATTGCCCGTCACCCCTGAACCACAGTTCACCCCTGAACCACAGTTCACCCCTGAACTGGAGTTCAAGGGAAAAAATAAAAAGCCCGCTATGGCACGGGCTTGACGTTTAAAAAATTGGAGATTTAACGCTGACCACAGCTTCAACTCTTGAGTCTGTGGCCCGTGCCTGAACGTCACCGGTCACGCTCCAGCGCCCGCGTAATGGCGTACCCGCTCCGTGCTGCAGTTTGCCGTTGCGAGGCTTTCGAGATTGTCCCTGTCTGGCTGGGTATCCAGAAATTATTGGTCACGTTCAGCGACCGGCCACCAGATCCAACGGCTACCAGGTCACGGTTCGTGACCACTGATCCAGAGTTGCGCGGCACAAACAACTCTGGCCCGTTCTCCCCAACCAGATACGACCGGCCTGAAAACACCGGACCGCCCAGAGCCCGACCACCGCCAAACAGCGAGCCGAATATCCCACCACCACCGCCGCCGATTGAAGCCAGGACGTTCCCGCCGCCACCGAACAGCCCACCAAAGAGCCCGCCAAGCAGCTTGATCAACGCCGAAGACAGCAATTGAGAGACAAGTTGTGAAAGCAAGTCGGCAAAACCGGAAAGCAGTTTCGACTTGAATCCCTGAAATCCGTCCGTGAAGAGAGCGTCAAAAGCCCCCTTAAAGACATCCGTAAACTGCCCGGCCATCTCTTTCAACTTGTCTAGCTTTTCTTTTGCTTTCAGTTGGTCGTCAATCCCACGGGCCACAACGAGCAACTGGTCCTTCTGGGCCTGTGTCAATTCTTTCAGCTTTCCAGTAGTAATCTCGATTTGACTTTGTTCAAGGTTGCTCAAAGTGCGTTTGATTTTGAGCTTTTCGTTTAGTTCCTCCACGGCCTTTGCATAAATAAATTCTTGTCTGATTCTTTCAAGGGTGTCGCCGCCAATATCCGCCCCAAATTCTTCTGGCAATATGGAAAGGGGTAAATCCAATTTCATTTTGGAAAGCCCTTCAAGTGCCTTTTGCCCATCGATAAGCGAAGCGTTCAAAAGCAAAACGCTCCGCGTTGTACTATCGATTGCAACCGGCGCGGCCTGGTTGCGGAGAAGCTCAAAAACCTTATCCATCTCCGTTTCTGTGCCGCGCAGTTCCTGACGCTGACGGTCAAGGAGTGCGGTCGTTTTCTCGCTCAACTCGTTGATCCTCATTTTAGAATCGAGTTCTCGGGCCGCCAGGCGAATGGTCTCTTTGGTCGTTTCGTTGTACTTGGCATATTTTTTATCCAATAGATCAACCGCGACTTCTTGCTCTTTTGTTTTAAGGCCGACACGGGCTATCTCGTCTTGAAGTCGTTTCAGGAGCGAGGCGGCCTCGTCTTCTTTTGCTCCGCCACCGCCACCGCCGCCACGGCCTTTGTTGCCACCCAGCGGTGAGAATAAATCCGCCCCATAATCTTTTCGTGGGGGAATCAAGCTTGTGGGAGGAAGATTCAATCGGAGAGAAGTTGAGCCGGAATGGGCAATAGGGTTACTGGGTAAATTTGAAGCAATCCCTTGGCTGAAGCCCGAGACCAAAGCTTTCCCCATCTCGTAAGCTTTCGTGAAAATAGCCGGCAGCCTACCGAGCATTGTTCGAACCAGCCGGTCAATTTGGTCACCTGCAACATTAGCAAACGTAAACCAAGCTCCGCGCCAGTCCCCGTTGATTGCTTTCATTATCACGGTAATCGCCGTGGCTAAATTGGCCAAATAGCTTCTGACAAAAGAGACGATGTATCCGATTGCGGAAACTGTGTTTTTGACGCCCACGCCCACAGATCCGCTTACGATCCTCTGGATAAAATCAAAAACTGTTTTTGTTGTTGCCTGAATTAACGGCAGGTTTGACTGGTACCACTGAATCAAATCCCCGAAGATCTGCTGAACCCCTGTATTTATGGCATTGAAGATTTTAATTGCGGCGTCTCGCATACCCCCAAAGTTCGAGGTCCAAATAAAAGTGATTGCCCCGACCGCTGCTGAAACCCCGGCTGTAATACCCGCGATTGTCGCCAAAATGGGGGCGCCAATCGTTCCGACTGCGGTCACAACCCCACCCAGTAAAACCAAAACCGGGCCGACCACTCCGCCAATGCCTGCGATGGCCACTACTGTGTTTTTGATTGGTCCGGGCAGGCTAACCCACATTTTTCCGAATTCTTGAATCTTCGGGATCACCCACAAAAGCGAATCTCGCAAAAAACCAAAAACAGGCTGGAGCGCATCCCCAAGCGTCCCGACAACCACATCATGAAGAGTGCTGAGTGCTCCTGCTGCCGTCCGAGACTGAACTTCCATCATCCCGCCCAAATTACTCTTCTGAATTCCTTTGACAATTTGCCTCAGCGCCCAATCTGCAGGAACAACTCCTTTTTCAACCAACGCCTGCATTTCAATTGTGGTTTTACCCGCTGCCGCCGCCAGAATTCGTAGCCCTGGCACGGCGTTGTTTCCCAGCTCGCGGAACTCCGTGGAGGTGACTTTGCCACGTGCCAGCATCTGGCCCAATGACATGGTCAATTGGTCAATAGCAACTTGACCCCGGCCAGTTGCGGCAGCGGCGTTGCCAATTGCCGTCAATGTGGGAATCACTTCCTCGATTGAGAGCCCGAAAGCTTGAAAAGTCTTCGATCCCTTGATGACGTCAGCAAATTCGAATGGGGTCCTGTCAGCAAATTCTCGCAGTTGAGTCAGGTGCTCGTGAGCTATATCCACGGAGCCAGTCATTGACGAAAAAGCAACAGAAGCTTGCTCAAACATCGAGTCGAAGGCAAGCCCGGTTTTGGCAATCAAGGCCAGTGGGGCAGTCAGCGCCGCAGTGAGGCCAATCCCTGCCGTTTGCATCCCACTGCCAATTTGCTGAGATCGTTGCCCAAGCGTGATTGCTGCCTGTGAGGCTCGAAGCTGGGCCGCCGCCGCGTCGTTGAGTGCTGCTTCTTCACGACGAATTTGGGCGACAAGCCCGGCCAGTTGGCTTTCGAGCCTCGAAATCCCGGAACCATATTGAGTCTGGGTAACCGATCCTTGCGCAAAAGCCGTGTTGAGGGAATTGATCTGAGTCTGCACCGCCGCAATACGCTCACCCAGCATTTGGATTCGCAGCGTCGCCGCCGCAGAGGCACTACCGCCTTGCTGAAAATTGGTCCACAGGGCAGAAAACCTCTGGATGATCCCATCGGTGGTGCTGCTCAGACTCGCCAATCGAGTTTGAAGGCCAGCAAGGGCTGTCCCAGTGGTATTATTTGAGTTCGATAGGTTGCGGTTGGCCGCCCCTAACGAAATTGTCGAAGTAATCACCCGGTTGATCGAACTTGATATTCCGGATGCGCTCGCGCTGGCCAAAGCCGCCGTGCGTTGGAGAGTGTTTTGTAGGCTTCCAAGTACCCGAGTGGCCTGACCCGGGTTGATTTCAATTGTTGCGGTCAGTGAGGCTACGTTCATTTTTGAAAACCATCTAAAAAATTCATTTCGCTGATGCGGTTGTAGTTTCACTTATAACGTTATAAGTGAGGGGGGAGCCGTTGCCACCTGCTTATTAAATTCACATCTCTAATCCATCGTCGCCGGGTAGCGGGTGGCCACTCGCCGCCAAACTTGTGAAGAATTCGGCCAAGTATTCGGTGTTTGATTTGGGGTTCACATTCACTTGGATTGGGGCGTTTTTCCCATCCATTGTCGTGGCGGCAAATTTTGCTGGCGCGAATAGCCCCAAAATCCTGGCGCGCAGCTCGATGCACCGCGCAATTTCACGCAAGAACCGAGAGTCACCAGGGCCTTCGAGTTTTGAGGCTTCCCAGCCCACCCAGGCTTCGCTTTCCGCAAGGCCGATTTTGGCAAGGGCGATCCCACGCTGAGTTGCAAATTCTTTGGCATCAGCTTCATTCGTTTCCTCCCGCAACCGGCTTATGTGGCGGTGGATGCCGGATTTTGAGAATCCTAAATCTTCGGCGATTTGGCGAATAGATTGCCCTTTTAGGAATCTTTTCCATGCCTCATTTTGCTGTTCCGAGCTGATTTTTCTATCCATATGTCCCAGTCTGTCCTTCGAAAATTTGATAGGAAACCCGGCCCAAAGGCAAACATGGGCCGGGACACCTGACAAACATAATGGTGACAAAGAAATATCCGCGCAAGAGCCTCAACTTCCGGATCAAAAGGATTTTTGCTTTGTCGTGAAGGTTCCTAGTTCTCACTTTCATAGAAGTTGGGGCTTACTTGGTTTCCCAGGACATCTCCCGAGTCAAGAAGTTCCGCCACGTTCAGAAAGAGCTGCAAAAATGTCAGCCGCTCGAAGTTATCACGAGATTCCTCAAGCCCCAGCCTAACGTGCCGTAAAGCCATTGGGATATGTTCTTGAATGGCTCGTGCTGGACTTGCTGAAAACTGACCAGAAATCACAGAAGGTTGATTGGGTTTTTTGCTTTCCATAAGTAGCCTTTCTTTTTGATTTATATGAGGTGCAATGCCTCACAATTTGTTGAGAGGGATTTTGGTTGACGTTAAGCTATCAACCAGCTTGAAAATCTGATCCCAAGGCAATTCCCCCTGGGATAAAAGCCCGCTTGTAGGTCGCCCGACGATCCATCACGCCAAGCCAATGAACCGCTTCGAAGACGCCCCCGGCTCGTGCCGCCAGAAATGCCCGTTGAGTGTCATCGAGCGCGCCGCGTGGAGCGTCCACCACCAATGATCCGGAATCAGGGTTGGCGAAAACGACAGCGCCGATCTGCCACAGGTCCAAAACAAAATTCTCAATTTCCCTGTCTGGAGCGTAGGCATCAACTAATGGGTTGGATTTGGCGTCCACCTGATGCGTCAGAACTTCGCGCTCTGCAAGCGGGTGATCAGCGGGTGATGGCATCGGTTCACGAGTGAGCAGTTCCACCAGTTCAGCTTTCTGCTGTTTGAGTTCATCAAGCAGGGCATCAGCAGATGATGTGGCGTCGTCAGGGAGTTCAATCTGAAGCTGCCCGCTTTCAACCCACGCTGCCCCTCCTGCCTGGTTCAAAGCCGTCAAGCATTCGAGTGGGCTCATATGGTTACCCTCCTCATTTTTCGAGGACCTGGTGTCCCGTTCGAGCTTGCAGGTTGGGGTGAATTTTCAGAAATATTTTTGTTTGTGGTGTTTTCTGTGGTGACAGTGCGGACAGTGGTGACAAACTCTGTATCTCCTGTATCCAAAGAATTTATTTTGTCACCAGTATCACCGGTTAAAACGGAATCCCTCTGTTTTTCTGGTGACAGTGGTGACAACTCTGAAGTTTTGTCACCAGTTTTAGATTTTCCTGACTTTTCTGGTGACAAAGTGGTGACAAAATAAGCACTTGATTTTTCAATGATTTGACTGGGTTTGTCACCAGTGTCACCAGTGTCACCACACTTTTCGGTTGGTTCTAAATTCTTTTCCTCAATTGCATCGAGAGAAACAGCCCAAACCCACTGCCTCTTGTCACCGATGCGAATTTGTACAGTTGATCGGCCATCTTTTTTCTCGATCAACCAATTTTCATGATCCAGGTATTCGCCGAGAGTTCGTGCATCGAAGGGAAAGTTTGTACCCAGCCGTGCCGCAAAGTTTTTGATTTCCGCAAGTGCTGCATTGGGTTGCAAGTAGGCAATTCGCTTCACCTTATCCACCCACCCAGCTTGAGCAGCAAAGGACTTTGTATTTTCGAATCCCCCTTCTTCATCACGATCAACCAAATAAATCGCCCCTTGGGCAAGCAGTGTTTGCAAGTGGTCGAAAAAAATCGCGGTTGGTCTTTGGACTTCCTGCTGTTCGTTTGATCTTTCGGCAGTAAACTGGAGTGCCTGCTTGGCCTGGGCAAACAGCGCGGCTTGAGTTTCCGGAGTAATCGCGCCCGTTTCGACGGCAAACCGAAGAAAACTCCAGACTCCAAAAAGGAGCTTGGCGCAGGCTTCAGGGATTCGACCATGACTTGATTGGAACTGAGTTGCTTCGCGGCGGATCCATTGCTCGGCTTCAGTCCGCATGTCGTCATAACGTGGTGCTATCCAGGCGAGAAAGCCAGCCATCGCCTCGGCATATCGCGGGGCGTCAGTTTCTTGAGCATGGGTGAGCAAATCGAGCCGAACATTGCCGGGCCTGAGCTGCACTTCGACACATCGGGCTGCCGATGACTGGTGGCCAGGTGCGCCGGTTTCTGCGGTTACCAAAACCAACCCACGCGGGAACATGGATCGTTTCAGGCTCGTGTCAGCATTCATTCGGCCACGGCCACGGCGGTCGCCAACGGCACGGATCAACCGGTGTGCCGCCGCTTCCTGTGCCGCCGCGTGCTTGCGGTCAGGTGGTGGAGCATAGTCATCCACGACAAACAAAACATCCTTTGTTGAGAAAGCCTGTCGTTCCAATGAATTGCCGGTACTGGTGAAGTTTGCGGGCAGTGAGTGGCGTTGGAAATCACCAAAGTGGCAAAGTAACAACGCTGCCAGAGTTGACTTTCGTGACCCAGTGACACCGTGAAGCCATAGGAGAAAATCCACACCGATCATCTCTGAAAATGGTCCGGTGTATACACTTGCCAGCAATGGCCAGGTTTGGCGACGGTCAGCCAGATCGAGAAATCGCAGACTGGCTCTGATTGCTTCCGTCAACCTGCCCTGGTCAGGCGGTGCAGGCAGGTAATAATTTTCCATCCCGGCTTCAAGCTCAACACTGACGCTCTGATTTCCAACCGCGCCCCCACCGTGAAGGAAAACCCATTGATCATCGATCTTTCGCCAACCGGTTGACTTAAAGACCGTTTCTTTCCGGATACCTCCTGATAAAAGCTGAATCCCCACTCGCAAGTGTTCTTTAGCTGTGGTGCCCGGAAAAACAATGGCATCTGCCCCGATTCGCAAATATGGCCACTCCATCTTTGAAAATTCTCGGGCTGGCAGCAGAAACTGGTAGCGGCGTCCACGGCATTCCGCTTCGAGTTCAAGCGTGATTTGAGCTTCGATGTCGTCAATTTCGGTAATTTGGCGCACGATCCGGGCGCTAAAGTTCGACAGTTGCACCGATGTCGGTCCATCTTTGGTGGGCTTTTGCCATCTGATCCCGCCATCTTCAAGCACCTGGTAAGGGAAATTACCCGTCGCCGACTCTGCCTGTTCAGGCGTTGAAGCTGACTGAATGAGGCTTTCAAGGAGGTTGGGGCCACCATCAGGATGTGCCAGCAGATCATCCACGCCGTTCACGCCGGCCAACTCCGGCAGGTCAACCCACTTCACAAGTGCACCACGGCGGGCCAATTCTTTGGTCAATCCTGTTCGTGCGGCCCTGACTGACTCGTTGGTTTTCAGATTTGAATCAAAAATGATGAACACCTGCCGGTTGTCCCAGGGAATCCGGTCCAGCGCGGGAATTGGGCCTTTGACTGGGGTCGTTCCCCCATCGGGCGTGGGCTCTTTGCCCACTTTCCCCCGCCAGTTCCAGACCCCAGTTAGTCCGATTGGGAGAGCCTTCCAGCCGGATTCAGAGCAGAAACGGTGCAATGCGATGGTTTTTTTCTCGCCTTCGGTAACCAGGACCGGGACTGATGGATCAGTAAGGGCAGCCGGATCAGTCCCTGGCACAAAATACAAAAGTCCACCCCGACCAGGCGGGCTGAGGTATTTCCCAGTCTCTTTCGTTGATCCGTTAGGCTGGAGTTCTCGTGAAGGTGAATCACGACGGAGGCGAAACTCATGGGGCTGGGATTCGCCGGGAAAAAAGAAGGGAAAAACAATCCCTGAATAATCTTCATCAATTTTTGGCTTACGCCCGACGATCCGAGCCCCTTCAAGAGAATTCGCCCGAAATAATTTGGCTTGACCAATCAAATTTGGGGTGATGAAAGCGGATTTGAATTTTTCAAGGTCGCTTTCCGTGAGGTTTGTTTTTTGGTTATTGGGGAATTTGTGGTAGTCTCCCTCAAACATTTTTTCAACTCCAAAATCCCTCTAAGCCGTCCCAGCCAGAGGGATTTTTTATTGGATGAATGACAAGAATCATCGCTTGTTCCAGATTCTTGTCATCAACTGATTGACAAAATCAAAAAGCCGCCAAATGATTGGAGCATTCATGCGGAATGAATGCCTTTTCGATTTGGTTTTTTGACCATTAAACGATTAGGAACCAGGGCCAAGGGCTACTGCCAATGGTAGGACATTGGCAAATCCGCTCTTGGCTCAAATCTTTTATGCAGCGGTTTTTTGTTGTTTGGCCGATTCGAAATAGCGATCAAGATCGCGTCGATCATACAAGACCTTTCGACCAGACTTGACAAATGGCAGAACCCCTCGCTCACGAGCCGCCCAAAACCAGGTTCGACTGTGTAAATAAAGGGCGCACGCTTCTTTCTCACTCAATAAATTTCGCGGAATTTCCATTTCGATCCTCCATTTGGTTTTCCAAAGTTCACAAAGGCATTCTGCTGTTAACTGTTGCCCAGATCAATTGCTTCAAAATTGGAAATCAAATTTGAAACTATTTTTTAATTAGAAATCCTGAAGCATTTTCAACTTAAAATCCGACCACTGAATATTTGACCGCCGAAGCCGAGTTCGAAGGGTTTTCCCCGACAGATTAAGTTGTTTGGCTGTTCGGTCCAGCGTGATGCGTTCGTGTCTCAGACCAGACTTAGCCAGGCTTTGGACTGCGGTTTTAAGTTGATTCCTAAAATCAATCTCCCATCCAGTCGGAGTCCGACCCGGTTCGACTCGGCTCTTGAACAGTTCTTTAAATTTTTGTTGATCGCGATATCGCTTCCGGCTTGCTGGTACTACAAGTCGGTTTTTTTGCTCAACGTGCCGCATCGCTTGGTCCCGAAGCTTGATCAGTACCCGCACACATTCGGGGCCGAGTCGTTCTTGAAAAAAACTCAAAAATTGCTGATCAAGTGCGGCATCCCCAAAACTCGGGGATTCGATAGTTACTGGAGTACCCAACTGGGTTGATTCAATCCTAAACGCGTAGCCTGGATGTGGAGACTTCGGGTCTTCTGAAATACGGAGGGCATCACTTGGTCGAACCTCTGAAATCCACACGGCATCCACCCGCAAATCCAAATTTATTTTTCGAGCCACGACCTCTCGACGAACCAACTCCAAACCAACCTGTTTAGACGGGTCTTTTTCGCTTGGAAGCGGGAATGGGTGCGGCTCATCGCCGATTTCAACCAGAATTTGATCCCACAAAACCAATTTTTCTTCGCTCATAATTAGTTGACAAGAAGCTTTTGATCATCAATCTCGTGCAAGCTATCCAAAATTGCACCAGCTCGCTGGATTGCTTCCCGATTCAAGTTGGTGTAGCGCATGCTCATGCTGATTTGGGCATGGCCCAACAGATTCGCGACCATCGGCAAGGGAAGATCACCTGTGACCAGGCGTGTGGCGAAGGCGTGCCTCAGATCATGAAGCCGCAACCAGGGCAGGCCAGCTTCATTGCGTGCTTTTTCAAAGCTCATTCGTGGATCCCGAACTGGAAAGACAAATTCATCCAGATTTTGACTGGACTGCAGCCAGAGCTTTTCCAGCTCAGTTTGTAGGCGGGAAGGGATCGGAAGGGATCGTTCTTGTTCGGTTTTGGTCGTGTGTTTTTCGAGGGTCATCACCCGAGCTTGAAAGTCCACATTGCGCCAGCGCAGATGAAGCGCCTCACTTTTTCGGGCACCGGTGTCGAGCAGGAACATTAGAAAACAGCGCAGGTGCCGACGCTGTGGCGTGTCGCAGGCGGCAAACAACCGTAATTCTTCATCCCTGGTCAAGATTCGAGTTCGCTTGTTTTCCGATGCTTGGGAAATCAGTGTCTTGCTGCCTGATGTGAAAGGGTTCCGGGCAAGCCAGCCTTCACGAACGGCAACCGAAAACATCCGTCGCAAAATTTCCAATTCACGGTGGATGCCGGTGACGGTGCGCTGCCCGCCGCCCCGTTGTTTGGGGGTGGCCAGGCGCTCAGCACGGTAGCGTTCGATGTCGCCAAAGGTGATGTCCTTGATCCGGCGTTTTCCGAAGAAGTCTTCAAGGGTTTTCAGCCGCCGCCGCATGTCCTCAAAACTGCGCAGGCCCGCCACTTTATTCCCATCCCTGTATTGGGGCTCGATCAGGTAGGTTTCGCGGTACCAGGTAGCCAGCTCCTGAAACGTCACCTTTTCGGCCTGGAAAGCTCTGGCACCCTGGAGATCAATCGCACGCAGCAACTCCTTTATAAGAAGACGGGCTTCAGTGCGGTTTTTGGCTTTCCGCTCTCGAAAGTGGCGTTTGCCGGTGACGGGGTCGGTGAAGGTGACAACCGCGTAAATCTTGCCGTTGCGTTCACGGATGCAGCCTGTTCGTGCTCTCATTTGTTCGCTCCTTTTGTTGGAATCCCAATATTTACCCAACAATTAGAGCTTAGCATAGACAAACAACTGTGAACAACAGTAAACAATGAAAAGTACTAACCTGTTACAAATAATGTGTTTATTGAGTAAGTTTTGAACATTGGTGAACTGTGATAACAGATTGATAACGGGCTTCAAACCCGTAGTGTCCTGGTGAGAGCCGGGATAGGTGGGTTCGATTCCCACACGCCTCCGCCAATGATGTGTGGGTTATCTTTTTACTGCATCAATGGAAAACCCGTTCAATTCAGTGAATTGAACGGGTTTTCCTTTCTGTCTGAAAATGAGACTGGTTAAGCCTTAAAATAGCCAAGATGGTGGAGTAACTCAGCATTCAAGATGGTCGCACCCGCCGCACCGCGGACCGTGTTATGCCCAAGGACGCTAAATTTTACGTCCCAGATTGGATCCTGGCGCAGTCGTCCAACAACACTGCTCATTCCCTTACCTTCGTCTCGATCCAGTCGCGGCTGTGGGCGATCACGTTCGGTGCGAACCACAACAACCCGCTCTGGGGCACTTGGCAACCGATATTCTTGAGGTGGTCCCTGAAATGACTCCAACACATTGCGAATCTCATCCAGAGTGGCTGGCTTGCGAAGTTTAAGTGATACTGCCAGGGTGTGCCCGTCTGAAACTGCCACCCGATGACAATGAGCACTCAATTTCAGGTCAGCCAGCGAGATCTGGTTTTTTTGGAATGTTCCCAAAATTTTTCGAGGCTCAAGTTCAACTTTTTCTTCTTCACCATCAATAAAAGGAATGACATTGTCCAAAATATCGAGTGAGGCAACACCAGGATATCCGGCACCAGAGATTGCCTGAAGTGATGAGATCATCCCCAGTTCAATGCCAAAAGCCCGTTCAATTGGGGCCAATGCCAGCACCATTGCCAGTGTTGTACAGTTGGGATTGGTTACGAGAAACCCGCGGTCAAACCCACGGTTTGTCTTTTGAATGTCAATCAAACGAACGTGATCGGCATTAATCTCAGGTACCAGGAGCGGTACATCTTCTGCCATCCGATGGGAACTGGAGTTACTGATGACTGGATATCCGTGCTGGGCAAACAGGCTTTCAGTTTCGTTCGCCATGTTGCCAGGTAAACTTGAAAAGATAATGTCACAGTCAAGGGGTGGCAAACAGGGCGCCAGAACCATGGTTTGAATATTTTCAGGAATCGGAGTTCCAAGTTTCCAGTTTGTGGCCTGGGCATAGGGTTTCCCTTCTGAGCGATCCGACGCTGCAAGGGCAGTGATCTTAAAGTACGGATGTTGATTCAACAGTTGGATAAATCGCTGCCCGACAGTCCCGGTAGCACCAAGAATGCCAACCCTGAGTTTTTTTTGGTGTGTTGCCATATACAATTTTAGTCAGTGGAAAATAAGATTTGGTGAAATGACTGAGAATACCCACAGCCGAAAGAATGTAAACCTGGTTAACTTGCTTGATCTAAAGAATTCTTTGGTAAATCCTGAGCGAACCAGTTGCGAAAGAAGAGAAAATCTGATACTAAGTCGCCCGCTGATGGATCAGAAAAGGTTTATCCCTCTTTTTGATATCATCCGTCAAGCTCAGATTGTTTTGAATCCCAATCATGACTCCCTCATCATTGCTCTTATTCAGAAAAAATCTTTACCACAGAGTGTCTACGTTGTACTCATCCTGTGGTCGAAAATTTTAAAGATCTGTTTCTGAGCACCCCTTCTTTCAAATGAAATCAGTTCAATGAACAGTTTTTAAGAATATGGGTTTAAAATATTAAACCTGTTTTCTAGCTTTGTTTTAAGCTGGATTATTTGAAAAAATAGATGAGGTTTGGTTTGTGGCACGCAACGTGCAGTGACAATGCTTACCTTCACATATCCATGATATAAAACCTTTCAAATAATCAAAATTCAGATATAGAGAGCAAAAAGGTTGAAGGGGAATTGACCTAAACTCAGGGGCTTCGCTGATGAGGACGCAAGTTCGGGCAGTGGAGTGAGAGCGAGCGAGTAAAGCAGGCTGGCGAAAGAGAGCCGCCGGGCCTGAGGATGACAAAAAGCGAACCGTCAAGCACGAGCGAGTGCGGCGGCGCGAAAATTAAGGAGAAGGAAAAGAGCTATGCAATTGAGAAAGCTCACACGGTTTTTGAAAGCGTCAGCATTGCTGATGTTGGCGGCCTTGATGGTCGTAACATTGGCACCCGTGAGCCAGGCACAGGAACAGATCAACGTCAACGCGTTGTTGGTTGATTTTCCTGGTGGTTTGGGGAACGTGATCACGGGAGGGACGAGCGTCCCCGGGTTGACGGTATTGTTTCCACGGGGAAATGCGGGATCAAACAACGGCGTATCGGAC
>JACQXX010000137.1 GCA_016208495.1 Acidobacteriota bacterium
ACTGCTTCCCGGCCTTGATCATTTGGAAATTTGAGTATTGTTTTTTTCATATCTTCCCATTTTTCCTGATCGGGCCTTCTTTTGTCACCTCACTTTCTCAATTGGTAAAACACGAGATAAAGGACAACGTGGAAATCAGTTTCGTCACCGCGAAGACTCGATTTCGGTGAACTTCGATTCCACTCAATAACCTGGGCGATTCCCAATTGCGATTTGTGTCCCGAACCGGTCGGTGTTGGTCGTGTCGCAAGTAATGATATTTTGGGTGAAATTCAGGCTACATTCTTCATTCTCAATTCTTCATTCTTCACTCTTCATTCTCGTTCATCCTGGGCGCTCATCCGATCCCATAATTTCAAGAAATACCGTTTCAAGCGGTTTTTTAATTGAGGCTAATTTGTAGAGAGGAACTCCTTTTTCCACAATCCAACTCGCAATTTCTGGAAGTCGGGCTTCTGAATCAACTTTCAGGCGCAGATGTCCATTGGTTTGCACAAGATGATGACCAAATTGTGAGAGGCCAGACAAAATCTCAGATGATGTGGTGCCTAACTTCAACTCAACTTCAACGTCGGCCTCTTCTTTACCCAAAACGTGCTCTTTCACAACTCGACCTTGTTTGACAAAAACCACCCGGTTACAGGTCACTTCGATTTCACTGAGCAAATGGGAATTTAAAAAAACCGTTGTTCCCTGGTCGCGCAAATCCCGAATAATATCCCGCACCAGCAATCGTCCGAGCGGATCAAGTCCCGAAGTCGGTTCATCCAGAAATACAAGTTCCGGTTCATTCAACAGCGCCTGGGCCAGGCCAATACGTTGTAGCATTCCTTTGCTGTACTCGTTGAGTTTTCGGTCAGCCGCATCCTGCATATCAACCCGAACCAGAAGTTCTTCCATTCGTGCCTGGATCTGTTGCCGCTTCATGCCATACAACCGTCCGTGAAAATAAAGAAACTCGCGTCCGGTAAGCCAATCATGAAAGCGAAAATGCTCGGGTAAAAACCCAATTTTTGCTTTGGCTTTCTGATTGTTGAGTGGAACACCCAGCACTGATCCAGTTCCAGCCGTCGGCTCAACCAATCCCAACAACATTTTGATTGAAGTTGTTTTTCCAGCTCCGTTTGGACCAAGAAAGCCAAAAACCTCACCCCGTTTCACATCCAGGGTGAGGTCGGCAACTGCCAGTTTTGTCCCAAAATCTTTGCGGAGATTGTGAGTCTCAATTACTTGATATGACATGAAAATTGACTTGAGTGGGTGAGAGTTTCAGGTTCAGAAATCTGAACTTCAATTAAGTACCTCACCGAAAATTTCCAGACATTTTAACCACGAAACACACGAACGACACGAAAAGAATCAAACACTTACCCAATCCAATATCTCAGGAAACTTATGACAAGATACTTAGGGAGCGTTAAAAAACAACTTCCCGATTTTCATTTGGGTCGAAGCCATTTTCTTTTGAGTTCGGTGGCACTTTCCCTGACAAAAGCTCAGACCCCATTGAAGTCTTTGGATTTCTTTTTCGTGTTTTTCGTGTTTTTCCTGTTCTGAAATTCGATCTCTCCGGGTGACTTTCGATAAAAACGGGAAGTTGTATTTTTACAGTCCCTTAGTGAGTGCTAACACAACCCGAAACCGCTGGTATCCAGGGCATCACTCTGGCTGTAACCACCTGATCCCGAACGGCTGGATCGAGTTCGACGACCTGGCGAGCCTGGTCCAGATTTTCAGCCTGAATGATCCCCATTGCGCCCGAATTATCTGTAAATGGCCCACCGGTAATCAGTGTTTTGTCCTTCGCGAGCCTGACCATATAGGCTTGATGATTCTCCAGGGGTTGTTCAAACACTGACTTCCCGGCAATCCACTTTGGCCCTGGCAAATATAAAAAAACAAACAGCTTTTGGGGTGTGATTGATCGGGCCGTGACTTGAACCGGCACGGTTCCAGAATTATTTGCCAGAAACCCAGCAAACCACATCACCAATAAGATCACCAGCAGTTCGAGTTTTTTCATATGGTTTCGGTCTGAGGGCTTGGGGCTGAAATCTCGCAAGCTCGGGGCCGAAGAAACCGGGTTCAATACCCTGAGCCCGTTTTCTTCAGCCCCAGGCCCTCAGCCCTGGTTTTAGTTGATCGTATTGGCCATTTCGATCAGATCAACACTCACGGTATCGCCTGACATTGCATACACCATTCCATTCTCGGACCAGAGCAACATTGCCCCTTTTCGGCGGTGATTTTCCACCTGTTGTTTTGGCTTTTCGGGATTGATCGAAGTAATCAGGATCCCTGAAGTACCGTGAACGGTGACTTCGCGGAAGGTTGCCGATTGGGATGGCACTGGGACCAACAAGGTATTGTGCCAGTCTATACTTTGGGCAAACGTGCGGGCTTCTGACGGTGACATTCCCGCCACCCGAAGGGCAATTTCACCCAACTGACTCAACTGAACTCCAGCCGGAAGCGATACGTGCGGACTTGGAGATTGCACAAACATCAGGCTTCGTTCTTCACGGCCATAGGTCATCATCACTGAGGTTGGGAAATTCATGGTGACCTGGGCGCCGTTTAACTGAGCTGGAACTTCAAGATCATTGATTTCCAGGGCTTCCAGCAGTGCCTGCAGTTTCCCGCTGTCAGCCGTAAAGGTATTTGATTGACCTGGTTGGACGGCGACATCACGCAGCGTCAATCCAAACTGATCCAGCTTTGGCGTCCGCACCTGGATTCCAGCCAGTTGAGCCGCTGCTTCCGGAGTGGCTACGTGTTGCGGCGGGGTTGGTCTGGCTGAAACACTCCCGTCACTGGTGAGTAAAGACCGAAAGTCAAGATTGGCTTCTTTGAGTTGTTTCAACCGATCAATATCAATTGAAACCGCTGCAAATTTCTTGACTCGAAACAAGTCCAGAAAATTTTGAGCAATCGCCCGCACGGTGGGCACGTTTAAAGCCAGAACCATCACAACGGCCAGACTGGCTGCCGCCAGCAATGGCGACCATTTCCATACTCCACGGCTCGTGGTTGAAGCTTTCTGGGTTTGAAGCCGGGCATATAAATCTTGAGCGAATTCAGGCCGGGGTTCTTCACGAAACTGATTCAAAAATTCATCCATATTGGGTTTCCTCATCATTGGGTATCAACAACGTCGGGTTGCGATCCTTTTTCTTTTTCACGGTATTTTGAAACAACCAGCGAGTTCATTCCTCACTGGCTGTCCGGTGGTGTCTCCTCACCAATCGAACAGTAGGCCAACGCACTTGAAGGGTAATGCCATGTTGGAATGAAGGACTCGTATTAGAACACAGTCAAGTAATTCAATCAGATGAACTTAACGAACTACTGACTACTAACTACTGCCCCATATCATTTACCAACTTTCACGTAGGGAATGAATGGTGCGGTGTAAAAGCGACCCGACGTTGGATTCGCTCAATCCCGTAATCTGCGCGATTGAACGATTGGTCAACCCCGCACCATATTTCAGGGCCAGCAATTCGCGCTCACGTTCAGGCAGCGTTGCCAGCAAAACCGATAACCTCTGAAACTCCGCCTGTTTGACCGCCGAAGCCTCAGGGTTTGAAGCTGAAGGCACATCGTGGATGGCTTCGAGCGGCACCTGGACGTTATGGCGGCGGAAATGGTCGGCAGCCACGTTGCGGGCAATGGTAAACAACCAGGTTGAAAATCCAGCCAGATCGCGGCGATAGCGGTCCCGATGTTGCCAGGCTTTTTCAAAGGTCGTTGAGGTCAAATCTTCAGCCAGGGAAACATCCCCAACTCGATAGCGGAAAAAGTTAAAAATCCGTGGAAGCTCTTCTTTGTAAAGGACTTCCCAGTCAGCTTCCTGGGCTTTGGCAGTAAATGGAAGAATCCATCCCATGGCGTGGGTTTGTGAGCTCATACACCTTCAATCCAAATTGTTGTGATGAAAGCAAGTTGTGGAAAACGGAGTTAACGCTTGCTCTGTAGTATTCGTTGATTTATACGGACGCGGTTGAAAAGTATCACAGAAGAAAAATCAGAAGTCAGTGCCGATGAGCGGCTCAAAGTAAAAACAAAATTCAAAAATGAGCTTGCAGGGTTTACATTGGGTTGGAACAGTACCTGTGATCAGGGACCTCGCTTTCAATCTTTCAGGCGTCATTTTTTCTGCTCCTTCACCTGTCTTCTACTTGTAATCAGTTGATATGAAATGAAATACTATCGTCCATTGACCTGCCACTTCTGACTTTCGACTACTCGCGATTCACCTTCATCCCATCCGACTCTGAGGAAACATTTTATGTCTTCGACCTTCGACACCCAGGAACTGACGATGCTCCATGCGGTAGCGTCTCAATACCCGACCACGGATGAGGCCCTGGCTGAGATTTCGATTTTGAAGGCCGGGCTCTCGCTTCCAAAAGGCGTGGTCCACATTGTGAGCGACGTTCATGGCGAGTATAAGAAGCTTCGCCATATTATTAACAACGCCTCAGGTAGTCTCCGGCTTCTGGTGGAAACCCGCTTTGGCAATCGCCTTTCCACTCAGGAACAACAGCAACTCCTGGCAACCATTTATTATCCACACGAAGTGATCGAACACCTTCGGCCCCAATTTCAAGAAAGCGGGTTTCGGCATCGTTGGGTCAGAAACACCATTCGGCACCAATTCGAGGTTGTTCTGGCCCTGGGTCGAAACTATCGCCGTCGCCATGTCACGTCGCTTTTTCCACGCGAATTTCAAGAACTCTTTGAAGAACTGCTGGATGAATCAGCCGCCGGTCGGGGATCCGGATACATCAATGCCATGCTGGAGGCGCTAGAGCCCTATGACCGGGATTTAACCGCCGTCAGAGCGGCCTCGCGCCTGGTGCGTAACCTTTCTGTTTCTGAACTGGTCGTGGCTGGCGATCTGGGGGACCGCGGCCCCAGGTTAGATAAAGTGCTTGATTACCTGATGCAACAACCCAATGTTTCTTTCACCTGGGGCAATCACGATGCCTCCTGGATGGGCGCCTGTCTTGGCAACGAAGCCCTCATTGCCACGGTGTTGCGGATTTCGCTCCGGTATCGGCGGCTCTCTCAACTTGAAGAAGGCTACGGGTTGATTGTTTCGCCACTCGAAAAACTGGCTCGCACCGTTTATGGGAACGATCCGGCGAAATATTTCAGTGCCAAAGGTACGGGCCTTCGTGAAGAAATCCTGCTCGCCCGTATGCAAAAAGCCATTGCCATTATTCAATTTAAACTCGAAGGCCAAATTATCCGGCGACATCCGGAATGGGAGATGGAACACCGGGCGTTGCTCCACCGGATTAATTTTCAAGAAGGCACCATCACGATTGACGACAAGGTCTTTCCGCTCCGGGACACATACCTCCCCACGATTGACCCGGTAGACCCATATCGGCTGTCACACGAAGAACAGGTCTGTATGGACCGCATGCGGCAATCCTTTGTTTCCAGCGACCGCCTCTGGCAACACATGTCGTTTGTTGCCCGCCGGGGAGCCATGTGGCTTCGGCGTGACCAGGCAGTTATTTTTCACGGGTGCGTACCGGTTGACGAGGCGGGCGATTTTCTTTCGGTTGAGGTTGACGGCAAAAATGTTTCGGGTCGCGGCCTCTTTGATGCACTTGAATTCAAAATCCGTGGTGCTTTTCGCAAAGGCGCCGAGCGGGTGGGAATTGATGCTGATTGGCTGTGGTACCTGTGGACTGGCCCTCGATCACCACTGTTTGGAAAAGACCGGATGGCCACCTTTGAAACTTATTTTATTGACGACAAATCCATTCACGTCGAACACAAAAACCCCTATTTCAAACTCATCCACGATGCTGATTTCTGCCGGGTGGTGTGCGGCGAATTCGGGGTTTTCGAAGATGGCCTGATCGTCAATGGTCACGTTCCAGTCAAAGTTGAAAAAGGCGAACAACCGGTCAAACGTGGTGGGAATGCCGTCACAATTGATGGTGCGTTTTCTGAAGCCTATGGTGACCGAGGATATACTTTAATCCTTGCACCAGAACGTATTGCACTGGCTGAACACCATCACTTCGAATCAATCAATGAAGCGATTACCAGTGGGGCCGATATCATTCCAAAAGTTGAAAACCTGCGGACCTATGACCCGCAGCGGACAATTGGAGATACCGAAGAAGGTGAAGAGGTTCGGCACAAAATCGGGGTTCTGGAACGACTGGTGCTCGCCTATGAAGAGGGTGTCATCCACGAACGAAATCAGATAACGCATTGACCTGTATTTCCTTAGCCCCAGCCCTCATCCAGATTGTGACACCAGTTTCCACAATGGGATGCCACCTGGCATCCCTAATTCCTTTAGTCCAGGGCTTACAACTGGTACCTTCGTTTAGTTCTTTCTTTTATAAACACATATGTAAATTAAGGCTTTGTCCTGGCGAACTATTTCAGGCTCAAACACAAGCTCATCTGGACCATTGCTGTGAATCACCAGGTTTTCGGGATAATTCTTCAGGATGATCGTTCGATCATCCTTAAAACTATATGCCAGTGGTTCAGATTTCTTTCCCCCGAAGGATCCCATCGAATAATCAACAATTGCCGTGTTGTTTTTTTGGAAAGTGACGGAGATTTCCACCTTCCCATCAAAAACACCCTCCCAGGTTCCAAGAATCAACTTTTTATAATCAACTGGTTGGGCTGGTTTGGCTGGAACCGACTGAGCCACAGGGGGTACTGGCGAAACTGGTTTTGCCGGAGGTGGAGGAGGTGAGGCTGGTGGAGGAGGTGCGGAACAATGGCAAAAACAAATGATAAACAATCCAAGACTCGCCAATTTGATTTTCAACATTGATAAAAATCCTTTCCAGAAAGCTACTGGGACTCCAGTGAAATCCAAAATAATTGATCTTTGGAGCCCAAACAACGGTTTTGAATCAATCTGGTGAGTCTTACAACTTTGAAAACAGGTAATGAGCCACAAGCCACTCATTCCCGCCTCGATAGCCCCATAACTCAGCGCAGGCCATGTAAAAAACCCGCCAGTAGACCCACCAACGGGTTTCCTCGTCTTTCCCATAGACCTGAGCCAGCACTGGTCGGATTTCCCGTTCATGGCGATCCATGTTTTCAAGCCAGCTTTCCGCAGTTTTCTGGTAATGGGTACCGCTCACTGACCACTGATTTTCAATCTTTAGATCCTTTTGAAAATACAGGAGTAAGTCAACTGAAGGCATAATCCCGCCGGTGAAAAAATAGCGGGCCATCCAGTCGGAGGCATCCCGAGCCACGAAATGGTAGGCAAATTCACGGTGGGCAAAAATATGGACAAACAATTTTCCACCCGGATTGAGCCAGCGGCTCACGTTTTCCAACAGGCGGTCATAGTTTTTCATATGCTCAAACATTTCGACTGAAACCACCCGGTCAAACCTTCGGTCAGTGTCAAAAACATTCATGTCGCAGGTAATGATTTCCAGATTTTCAAGCCCCCGCTCACGGACCTGCTGGTCAATAAACTGTTTTTGGGTTCGTGAGTTCGAGACACCGAGAATACGGCTGGTGGGATATTTTTCAGCCATCCAGAGCGAAAGCGAGCCCCACCCGCACCCAAGTTCAAGAATCTGGTGGCCGTCCTGGAGTTGTGCCCGTTGACAACTCAGTTTGAGCATCAGTTCTTCGGCTTCATCCAGGGTCCGAGTTTCAGGGTTCCAGTACCCACTGCTGTATTTCAATCGCTTGCCAAGACAGAACTGATAAAAGCTGGTTGGAACTTCATAATGCTGCTCGTTGGCGGCTTTGGTTTCGATGGCGATTGGACTTTGCCGGAGCTCGTGAACCATCGCAAGTAACCGTTCACGTTGATCTTCGATGGTTTCACAGGTTTCAATGTCAATTCGTTCAGCAAGCAGGCGGCGAATGCCCATCCGGATAAGCCAATCCGGCAAGAGATTTTTTTCCAATAATGAATCAATCCAGTTCATGCCGTTTTGCGAAACCAGGGAACAAAAGCACTTGTCGTTCGCTGGTATTCGCGATACTCCTCTCCTTTGGTTCGGACCGCCTGCACTTCAGTCATTGGAATGCCAGTCACGCGGAACAAAAAGTAAAACATCATCGCTGGACAATAGAGCGAGACCCAACCCCAGGGTGACCCCAGCGCAAATACAAAATACGCCACCCAGACCAGCCATTCAAAAAAGTAATTTGGATGCCGTGAGTAATACCACAATCCCACCTGACAGACACGGCCCTTGTTGACTGGATTGGCTTTAAATCGGGCAAGTTGCTGATCAGCCAGGCTTTCTCCGATCAGTCCAGTTGCCCATAGGGCAAGCCCAGCCCACTCAAAGAACCCGAGGTCTGGGCGGTGATTGATAACCGCCAGCAAGAACGGGGCGGACAAAACCACGAGCAGGATTGCCTGAAACTGAAAGAACCAGAACATTTTCCGGTTGGTGTTGGCACCCCATTCCTCACGCAACATTTGATAGCGACCATCTTCGACCGGATGATGACCCATCACTCGAATATACAAATAGGTTCCAAGCCGGAGACTCCACAAGGTTACCATCCCGGCAATCAACCCTTTGCGGGTCCACGTTCCGCTTCCAACCATCAAAAACGCCAGGACAATGAGTGAAAACCCATAGGACCAGGCAATATCAACGATTCCAAAGTTATTTATTTTGAGGGCAATCAGCCAGATGATGACCATCATCACCGAAGCAACGGCCAGCGCAATTCCAGTTAAGAGCAGAATTTCAGAAAGCATATGTTTCGGGTTCAGGGTTCAGGGTTCAGGGTTCAGGGTTCAGGGTTCAGGGTTCAGGGTTCAGGGTTCAGGGTTGTTGAGTATCATTAAATCGTATACAGGAAAGTATCATAAATTGTATACACCGTTATATATCAAGGAAATGACC
>JACQXX010000138.1 GCA_016208495.1 Acidobacteriota bacterium
CAGTAGTCAGTAGTCAGTAGTCAGTAGTCGAGTGTTGGGATTTTGAATTATCTGTCAAGCGTATTTGGTTCCATTTGAGTCATTTAGGAACAATTCTTTTCAAGAATTCCACGGATTCAACTATCCGGGTTTTATCTACTGACTCATCAACTACTGACTACTGACTCATCAACTACTGACTACTGACTACTGACTACTGACTTTTTCTTCATTCTCAATTCTTCATTCGGATCACTCCGTACCATGTCAAGCCCATTCTCTTCTCCCACAAAAGTTATCCTTCAAGCGCCACTCTCGGGTCAACTTCTGCCCCTGGAACGGGTTCCTGACCCGGTATTTGCTCAAAAAATGGTTGGAGATGGGATCTCGATTGACCCATTGAGTCAAATCTTGCTGGCGCCCTGCGATGGCGAAATTGTCCAGCTTCATACCGCCAACCATGCGGTAACCATCCTGACTTCGGGGGGGTTGGAAGTCCTGATTCACATTGGATTAGACACTGTAAGCCTTAAAGGCAAAGGTTTTATGCCAAAGGTCAAGCTTGGTGACAAAGTTCAGTCCGGTGCAGCTTTGATCGAGTTTGATGCCGATTTTATTGCTACGCATGCCCGTAGCCTGTTGACCCAACTGGTAATTACCAATAGTGACCGGGTGGCCCGCTTCGAACCAGCTTCGGGGACGGTTGAAGCTGGGAAAGATCCAGTTTTGACGCTTCATTTAGCAGATATCAGCCCTGAGAGCGCTCTGGCAGAGGGAAAAGTTGTTACCTCAGAGGCAATTATCATTCCGAATCTGACGGGCCTTCACGCCCGCCCCGCCGCCGTGCTGGCCAATGTCGCCAAGAAATATAAAGCTGAAATCAAACTCCGGCGCGGCGATGACTATGCCAATGCCAAAAGTGTCACTTCGATTCTGGCACTTGAAGTCAGCTACAATGACAAAATTGTCCTGGTTGCCAAAGGCGAAGAAGCTGAAGCGGCGATTGATACCCTGACTGAACTCGTCAAACTTGGCCTGGGTGATGAAGGCCACGCACCGGCACCGGCACCGGCCACCACGGTGGCATCGGCGGCGCCGGCACCTCAACCGAAACATCAGTCTGATGACCCAAATGTTCTGGTGGGGGTCAGCGCGTCACCTGGAATTGCGGTCGGCACTGTTTTTCAGTTGCATCGCCAGGAAGTTGAAGTTGAAGAAGACGGAACGACTCCAGATCAGGAATGGATCCAGCTCACTCAGGCACTCGAAAAAGGAAAAGCCCAACTGCAGGCCCTTCAGGCAAAGCTCCACGGCACGGCTGATCCCGCCAAAGCAGCCATTTTTGCGGCCCATCAGGAACTGCTTGAAGACCCTGACCTGCTCGATATCACTGCCTCAATGATTGATAAAGGGAAAAGCGCGGCGTTTGCCTGGAAATCAGCCGTCAATTTGCATGCGGAACGGCTGGCTCAACTGCGAAACCAGCTTTTGGCCCAACGCGCCAATGACCTGCGCGATGTGGGCCAGCGCGTTTTGATCTGCCTGACTGGGGTCTCTCCCGAACCGCTTAAAATCCCGGCGGAATCCATCCTGGTTGCTGAAGATTTGACACCCTCCGACACCGCCACCTTTGACCGCAAAGTCGTGCGAGGCTTTTGTACTTCGCTCGGGGGGGCGACGTCGCACGTTGCCATTCTGGCTCGATCTCTCGATATCCCGTCCATTGCGGGAATTGATCCCAAAGCACTCGAACTCCCCAATGGCACCCCTGTCATCCTCGATGGGTCCAAAGGCACGCTTCGGCTCAACCCCAATCCTGGCGAAATCGAGCGGATCCAAAAACGGATTGAATCCCGCGAAACCAAACGCAAATCCGATCTTTCCCACGCGCACGAACCGGCCTTGACCCGAGATGGGCACCACATCGAAGTTGTCGGGAATATCGGCGGCCTGTCCGATGCCAAAAATGTTCCATCCCTGGGGGGTGAAGGCGTTGGATTACTCCGGTCTGAATTTCTGTTTATGGAACGGACAACGGCACCGACCGAAGACGAACAATTTCAAGCCTATAAAGAAATTGCCGAAGCGGTTGGGACTGACCGCCCTTTGATTATCCGCACGCTTGATGTCGGTGGCGATAAACCGCTGACCTATCTTCCGATTGCCAGAGAAGACAATCCTTTTTTGGGTGAGCGTGGAATCCGTATTGGCCTGGATCGTCCAGTGATTTTACGGACACAACTGCGGGCGATTTTGCGGGCTTCACAGTTTGGGAAGATCAGCGTGATGTTCCCGATGATTGCCATGCTCTCGGAATTAAGGGATGCAAAAGCCATTTTTTTGGAGGAATGTCAGGCACTCGGGATCAACCCAATTCCAATGGGAATTATGGTTGAAGTTCCATCCGTGGCGATTCTGGCCGAACAGTTTGCCCGGGAAGCCGATTTTTTCTCGATTGGGACCAACGATCTGACCCAGTACACGCTGGCCATGGATCGGGGCAATCCGAAAATGGCATCCAAGGTTGATGCGTTAAACCCCAGTCTGCTCCACCTGATTGATCAAACGGTACAGGGCGCCCAGGCACATGGCAGATGGGTTGGCGTCTGTGGCGGCATTGCCAGTGATCCGCACGCGGTGCCGATCCTGATTGGACTCGGGGTCACGGAACTCAGTGTCAGCCTGCCGGTCATTCCAGCGATCAAAGCCCAAATTCGGAACCTCAGTCAAGCCGAATGCCGCGAGCTGGCCAGGCAGGCCCTCAAACTCGACAATGGGGCACAGGTGCGTGAACTTGTCCCCATCAATGAAGATTCAGGAGAAATGAAATGAGCGCCACGGCACAGGCAGTTGAAACACCTTCGGCGTTTGGTCCATTGATCATGTTGTGGAGAAATGCCTTTTCCGTCCTTCAGAAAATCGGGAAAGCCATGATGCTCCCGGTGTCGGTGATGCCCGTGGCCGGGATCTTACTTGGCGTCGGCAGCGCCCATCTGTTTTTCATTCCCGAAAGTGTTTCCAACATTATGGCTCAATCTGGAGGGGCCATTTTCGGAAACCTGCCGTTGATTTTTGCGATTGCCGTGGCCGTCGGGTTGACCGAAAACGACGGAGTCGCCGCCGTAGCAGCAACGGTTGGGTTTGTCGTGTTGCTGGCCACGATGGGCACCACCGCCAAAATGATGAACGTTGAGACAAAACCCATTATGGGTATTGACTCAATCGAAACCGGCGTCTTTGGCGGTATTTTGATTGGGTTGATTGCCGCCTGGGCATTTAACCGGTTTTATCGAATCACCCTGCCCTCCTACCTTGGTTTTTTTGCCGGGAAACGTTCGGTGCCGATCATTACCGCCTTCGCTGCGATTGGAACTGGGATTGTAATGAGTTTTATCTGGCCGCCAATTGGAGCCGGAATTAATACGGCCTGCCGGTGGGCGGCCAACGAACGACCCGACCTGGCATTTAGTCTGTATGGCTTTGTGGAACGCCTCTTGATTCCGTTTGGGCTTCACCATATCTGGAATGTCCCGTTTTTCTTTGAAGTTGGTAAATACCTTGATCCTTCGACTGGAAAGTATGTCACTGGCGAAATCAACCGGTTTGTGGCCGGTGACCCAACCGCTGGAAATATGACCGGCGGGTATTTATTCAAAATGTGGGGCCTTCCGGCGGCGGCCATTGCCATCTGGCACACCGCTCGACCCGACCAAAAAGCCAAAGTCGGGAGCATTATGGTCTCGGGTGCGTTGACCTCATTCCTGACTGGAATCACTGAACCGATTGAATTTGCCTTTTTGTTTCTGGCACCCCGGCTGTATGGAATGCACGCCGTGTTGTGTGGTCTGGCTTATTTTCTGTGTATCAAGCTCGGCATCAAACACGGCATGACCTTTTCCCACGGCATGATTGATTACATCGTCCTGTTTCCCAAATCGCACAATGCCATCTGGCTGCTGGCCCTGGGTCCACTTTGGGCCGGGGTGTACTATGGCGTGTTTCGGTTTGCCATTCAAAAATTTGATCTCAAAACACCTGGGCGCGAAGCCGAAGCCCTGTCAATCGCCGACGCCCATACCGAAGTGGCCCATAGCATGGCCCGGCAACTGGTGCTGGCCTTTGGTGGTCGCAGCAACATCGCCGGCCTCGATGCCTGCATTACCCGGCTCCGCGTCAGCCTCCACGATATTTCAAAGGTCAACGCCGCCAAGCTCAAAGCCCTCGGTGCCGCTGGCGTGCTCACGGTTGGGAATGGGGTACAGGCTATTTTCGGAACTCAGTCGGAAAATCTCAAAACCGACATGTCCGAATACCTGAAAGTGGCCGGACCCGAAGCCGAAGTGACCGAAGAAAGCTCGCCAGTCAAAGACGCGCCGCCGTCAACGGTGGTCTCGAAGTTGCGCGATCCTGAAGCGGCTGAAAAAGCCCGGCGATTGATTCAGGCACTGGGCGGAGCTTCAAATATTCAGCGAGTTGATGCCTGTGCCGAAACCCGCTTACGGCTGGTGCTTTCAAACCCGGCCAAAATTGATGAATCAGCCTTGAAAGCGGCTGGGACCGGCGGTGTGATGAAACTGGCGGGCGGCGTGATTCACCTGCTGGTTGGCCTTAACTCTGACCAGTATGCCGCTGAAATAAATGCTCAACTCAGCACCCAATAATTTCCCTCACTATAACCAGCACAGCTTTCATAGTTCATCCAGGCAAAAGATGACTTTTCTTTCACAGCCTCTGAAAAAGTTTCATCTAACGACTGGAGAAAAACAGAAAATTCCTGAAAATAAAGCTTGACAATTGAGGGGGGGGGGCACCTTATTATGTGGGAAGCAGGTTTTATTTTGGCCATCTGCACCTCGCCAGGCTTTATGCTCAGGCAAACCAACACGCTTTGCCGGTTGGGTATTCTTCAGTCATCAAGGAACACTTCCTCAAGCCAGACTTCACTTTCAGATGAATACAGTTGAGAGTCCCGCTTTCAGGCGGTCGGTTTTACTTTTGCCATTCTCGAAACTGTCGGAAATTGCTTGTCGTGCCCGGCTGAAGATCGGGCGTAGATGAGTTCACCAACGTTGAAGTCTATTGGAAACAATGGTTTATGGGTCGAATACTCTTCCGGATCACCGTGGTTGCGGTGTACGTCGCTATCTGGCTGTTTGTGCAAACGGGAATGTTTTCAACTATTTCTACCCCGCTTCTGGTCAGTGCCGGAACGATTGCCGAAGAACAGGCAGCGTTACACGACTACGAGCTCCCGTTTGGAGACAACCTGTTCGCTCCATCCAATGCCGCAACGGTCTCCGGTGGATTTATCAACCAGGAAGAATTCATCCCAGCGGCCCGCTGTGCCGGTTGCCACACCGAAGCCCATGCCCAGTGGAGCGAGTCGGCGCACCGCAATTCCTTCCGCGAACCGTTTTACCAGACCAATGTCAAGCACCTGATTCGTGACCGAAAGATCGCTGTCACCCGCCATTGTGAAAGCTGTCACAACCCGGTCGCTCTGTTTTCCGGAGCGCTCTCTGAAAAAGCAACCTTTGCCCGTCCGTTTGACGAAGAGGGCGTCAGTTGTTCGGTTTGTCACAGCATTGTCTCGACCAACACCACCGGGATTGGCAGTTATGTGATTGACAAACCGGCGCTACTTGAAACGGCTGATGGCACGCGGCTGGCTGATGTCACTGACCGTGAAATCTTGGAGGATGTTCCTTCGCACCGCCGGGCGATGATGCGCCCCTTGTTGAAAACCCCTGAATTCTGCGCTGCCTGCCACAAAGCGGCGGTTGTTCCGGAACTCAATCAGCGGAAGTGGCTGCGTTCGTTCGCGATTTATGACGAATGGCAACAATCAGCTTTTTCAAATGAAACCGTCCAACCACTGGCCCGTCGCGACCGCCAAAGCTGCCAGGATTGCCACATGCCGGAAACCAATGGATTGTCCTCGCACCGCTGGCCGGGAGCGAATACGGCACTCCCAACGTTTTACAACACACCCAACCAGCTTGCCGAAACCCAGAAATGACATCTTTGCTTTGCCAATCTCTTCAACTCCGAACCCTGAACCTCGAACCCTGAACCCTGAACCCCGAACCCTTGTCTTCGACGTTGTTGTCGCCAACCGCAATGTCGGCCACGCGTTTCCAGCCGAACTCCGCGACATCTTTGAAGCCTGGTTGGAATTCAAGGCCGTGGATGCGAATGGAAATGTGCTGCTCCACAGTGGAGAAGTCCGCCCTGACGGCACACTTGACGCTTCGGCGCACGCCTATCGGTCCGTCCCCATTGATAACCACAGCGAACCGATTACCAAACACGACATCTGGAACACCCGCACCACCGCGTTTGACCGGCATATTCCACCTGGACGGGCGGACCTTGGACGATTTGAAGTCCCAGTTCCTCCAACCGCCAGACTGCCCATCACCGTCACGGCCACGGTGAACTATCGGCGGTTCAACAAGAATTTCACCGATTGGGTCAATCGTGAGACAGCAGTTGGACTCGCGCCAGTGACCGAAGTTGTTTCAACGGTTGGGATACTTCAATCAACTGAAATGGCTGGACTTCTGGTTGATGTCACTCCGCAGTATCAAAAGAGCTTTTCGCCTATCCAAAAATGGCGAGCGTATGGAGTCGCTCTTTTTGACCAGCAACAGTTTGAACCAGCCGCCAACGCATTCCAGGAAGGGTTAAAGCTTGCAGCCAAGGGTTCACCTGAAGAACTCGCCCTCAACATTGATCTGGCGATGACGGCGTTGCGGATGGAACGGGTGGGTTCATCTCAAGAAACATTGGTGCTGGCTGAACAGGCAGTCACTCGGGCGCTGACACTCGACGAAAAACAACCCCGAGCCCGATTTTTCCGAGCGATGCTCAACCTCAAGCGGTTTCGCTATTCGGAAGCCCTGGCTGATTTGAATGCTTTGTCCCAAGAATTCCCCCGTGATCGTCAGGTGTGGACGCAACTTGGGTCGCTGTATTTGCTCCAGTACCGCGACACGGATGCCAGAAATGCCTATGCCAAAGTATTGGAAATTGACCCGGACGACACCGAAGCGCATATGAAGCTGACCGGGTTGTACTGGCGGTTCGGGATGTTTGAAGCCGCCAAACACGAACAGAAGAAATACAACTCATATCACAGCGACAACGTCGCGGAGACGCGCCGACGTGGCTACCTCAAATCACATCCGGAGATCTTCCAAGCCTGGCCGTGGCGTGAAATTGGGGACAACCCGATTGGCTCCGCTCCCTGAGAATGAAGAATGAAGAATGAAGAATGAAGAATTGAAAATGACTCTTTGACTGACAGCAGTTAAATAATTCACAAAATTGAGTTTACCGAACTACTGACTACTGACTACGAACGACTGACTCTTGGGAATATGAACATTATGCGTCGCCTTTTTCTGGTTTCATTGTTGTTGATTTCGGGACTGTTTTTTACTTTTTCACTGGCTTCACTGTCGCGGCAATCCGCTGAAGCTGGAAGCAATCTGCCACATCTGGTCAACCCCTCATTCTCCTTGTCTTCCCCGATTTTCCCATCATTGAGGGTGAAACAGAACCTGCCTGGGGGACAGGCTGTGTCTCGACGGGCACCTTCGATCAATGGACGACTGGAAGGCAGCATCCAGCAACTAACACCAGAAAATGTGACCTTAAACGGTGGCGCGACGATCACCGAAAAGCTCTATGTGCCGGGAACTCCCACCGTGCGACGCAATGGCAACCCGAATTTCGGCGGTGTGATTGACGGCAGCGGAAGCGCCATTCCGACCAATTATCAGGTAACTTTGAATGGCAATGCCACGCTGGGAAACCTGGTCAACCGAACCAATCCCGTTGCCTTGACGCCAGTTCTTGCGCCTCCGACACCAACTGGAACACGGGATGTTAGTTTGAATAATCCCAACGACCAGATCGGAGACTTTGCCACACTCCGCAATTTGACCTTGAACGGCAATGCGGGAACACGTTCCGTTCCAGCCGGAACCTATGGGAATTTTACCGTCAACGGCAGCAGTATTCTGATTTTCGGAGTCGCGAACGCCGTTGAACCCGCCGTTTACAATCTGCAAGGACTGACCCTCAACGGAGGCACCCAGCTTCAAATCGTCGGACCAGTCACGTTGACGCTTCGCAATGGAACGAACATTAACGGCAGCATCGGCAACGCCGCCAACCCACAGTGGCTCACGCTCAATATTTCCAACGGAGGCGTCACCCTCAACGGCGGCAGCCAGATGTTCGGGAAGGTGAACGCTCCCGCCGGCAGCGTCACTGTCAACAGCCGATTGACCGGAAACGTGATTTGTGACCGATTGACCGTCAACGGAGGCGGAGTCGTCACCATCCTGGCACAAGCTCCCCAGGATACCACTGCCCCAGTTATCACGATTGCCGAACCCGCCCAGGGATTAATCACCAAAACCTCTCCAATCACCGTTTCGGGGACGGTGACCGACTCCAGTGCGGTGACTGTGACCATCAATGGCCAACCCATAACTCTTTCCGGAGCACAATTTAGCACTCCCGTCACGCTGGCTGAAGGTTCAAACACGATTACCGTTTTAGCGACTGACACCTTTGGAAACGTAGGAACGGCAACCAGAAACGTCACGCTCGACACGACCGCCCCAGTTTTGACGGTTACTTCTCCGCAGGACGGAGCCACCACGACCGAAACTCAACTCACCATCACCGGAACGGTCACCGATGCCACTACGACTACAGTTACAGTGAACAATGTCGCCGCCACCCGAATCGGCAATGAATTCTCAGCGGTTGTGTCACTGGTTGAAGGCCCAAACACTTTTATCATTCGAGCCGAAGACGCAGCCAGGAACAAGGCTGAAACTACCCGAACTGTCACGCTTCAAGTTCAACAGGACACCACTCCACCCGTCATCACCATCACTGAACCCGCCGAAGGCTTGATCACCAATCTTTCACCAGTCACCGTTTCTGGAACAGTCACCGATGCCAGCACGGTTACAGTCACGGTCAACAACCAGCCCGCACCCCTTTCCGGAACACAATTTACCGCCAGCGTGACGCTCATCGAAGGCTCAAACACCATTGCTGTTTCCGCCACGGATGCTTTTGGAAATGCTTCAAGTGCCTCACGAAGTGTTGTTCTTGACACTGCAGCGCCGGTTTTGACGATTACTTCTCCTGAAGACGGAGCCACCACGACTGAATCCCAAATTACCGTCATTGGAACGGTGACTGATGCGACCGCCACAACAGTCACAGTGAATAATGTGCCTGCAACCCGAAATGGAAATGAGTTTTCAGTTGCTGTACCTTTAGTTGAAGGAACAAATTTATTACAGGTCCAGGCTATGGACATTTCCGGCAATACTCAAATTTTAACATTTACTGTTACCCGTACACCTCCACTGTATCCGTTGTCCTTGACTGTTTCTGAGCCGGTTGAAGGTTCAATCCACAGAGAAAACCCATTAACAATTATTGCATATGTCAAGGGTTCTTCTTTACTTGCTGGTGAAATTAGGGTTAGTGTTAATGGGATGTTGCTTCCCGTAAAAGAAGATGGCTCTATTATTGGACAGATACCTGTTAACGAAGGAACAAATTTTCTACAAATTGTGGCAACCGATGTGTTTAATACACAAGTTCAAGAAAGCCGCACGGTGGTTGTAGATACAATTCCACCCGTTTTCAAAAATCTTACTCCTCCGTCGAGAAGCCAGGTTACTGAACGAACCGCAATTATTCGGGGTCAGGTCAGTGACTTACATCCCGTTGACATAACAGTCAATGGGTTACCAGTCATCTATGAGTCAGTCTCCGGTACGGAAACTTATTTCAGAATTGAAAATCTTCCTCTGAACGAGGGGCTTAACTCTTTCTTCCTGACTGCAACTGACCAAGCTGGAAATACAGGATCTTCGGTCTTGTTGCTTTTCGGAGTTGACCGGACTCCTCCGGAAAAACCAATGCTCTTTCCAATTTTATCCCCAACCAGTCTTTCATTTCAGGTTATTGGTGGGCAAACAGAACCAGCGTCTCAAATTAGGATTACTGGAATAAATCCACCCATTACAACACAAGCAACTACCGATACAGGCATGTTTTTAATCACAGTGCCATTGGAATCAGGCACAAACACCTTTGATATTATGGCGGTGGATCAATCTGAAAATAATTCACCAGCCGTTCAGGTAGTTATTGAAAGCAATCCGAGTTGGCCATTGCCTTTGCCTGGGCAGCCTTTTCAGGTCAATATTAGCACTGGTGGCGCCCAGAAGGGATTACGCGATACACCCTTACCTCGGCCATTTGTGACAACCTTGACAGATACAGGAGGAAACCCAGTATCTGGACAAGTTATTGTATTTAAAGTTCTTCAGGGAGATGGGCGATTTGATAATGGTCAAAAGACAAATACAGTATTGACTGATGCGCAAGGACGGGCTGCAATTCAATATACAACCGGATCTGCTTTGGGTGTTCAGCTTGTGCAGGCAACTTTCGAAAACAACTTCAGAGCACCAGTCTATTTTTTCTGCACAGTAATTCCGCCTTCTATCAACAACGTCACCAGTTATTCAGGACGAGTTGTAGACCAAAACCTTAGATCTCTTCCTAATGTGTTAGTTCGGCTGGGCGGCCAGCAATCGCGTACCGACTCACGTGGGGAATTCACGTTGAAAAATGTCTCGTCAGGTCCTCACCAATTACTTGAAGTCATTGGACGCGATGAAGTGTCACTTCCAGGTCGCTGGCCAAATATTTCATATGATGTAGATATTCTTCCAGGTGTAGATAACCATTTTGAGCGCCCTCTTTTTCTACCAAAGGTCAATGAAGGTATCTTATTGCCATTAGATGAAAATAATGTTGTAACACAAGACACCACTTATGAACTTCCAGTAGTTGGAGGTCAGCCACCAATTCAAATTGTTGCTAAAGCCGGGACTCAGGTATTGTTTCCTCCTGACATAACAGATAAACGTTTTTCTGTGACTCGTATTCCAACCAATCGAGTCCCTATGGCGCTTGAAGATGGGCGCTACACAAACCTATATATTTCTGTTCAACCATCTGGAGCGTTATTTGACCCACCGTTACAAGTAACATTTCCTAACATTGATCACCAACCGCCCTATAGCAGGGTTTTATTGATGAGTTTTGATCATGATGCTGGAAGGTATGTTCAAGTAGGAACAGGCCAAGTGAGTGGTGATGGACAAACTATTTCAAGCGACCCTACAAGTGGAATTCATATTGGAGCCTGGCATGGGTTCCCACCTGAGGCCCCACTGCCAGATGGCCTTGTTAGTAGTGATGATCCCGATAAGTGCAATAGCTTGCCCAGTATTCAAATGGCTGGTAACACTCAGTCACGTGCTGATTCCTCATCTTGCTATAGTTGTAAAATCTCATCTAGTAATGGAGGAGAGCCGACTCGAAGTGGAAATCAAATTCTTTTTGTTTCTCCGAGCGGAATCCCTGAAAGATTTGATGCCGTTTGCGAGGAGACTCCGAAAACTGCGTTGGATATTCTCCAATCTGATGGTGTTCCAATGGACGATTCATCAAAACAGGGTCAAGGAGGCTATGTTCCTGTAAACAATGATGATGATAACTATAATGGAACCGTTGACAGAAAAGATACAGGTTTAATCGAAGACGAAAATGATCTGATCAAATTGCGGATCCGAAAAATAGAGCCAATTAAATTTGGCGGCCAGTTTGCCCTGGTTTTTGCCAGTGGAAATATCAAGCTTTGGAAAAATGAGGCAAGAACCGAGGCCGTGACCAGTGGTTCTTTTGAATTCGATGCTTCCCAAGAACATATAATCTATGTGGAGGGGATTTTAAAAAGTGCCAACATAATGGCTGAACAAATTTCATTGGACTGGAAAGATGGTAATAAAACACGTCCAGGCACAGACAAAATCAGTATCACTGTTTATCAAGTGAGTGGGCCAATCAATGTTCCTGGGTATTCAACATATCTGTACAAAGGGGATGTTCCTGGGGGAAAAGCTGGAACCTGGGATGCTCAAGGTGGCACTATAAAAAGTGGTGATGATCTTCATTCCCGCAATGTAACCTGGAGTGAGGGTCCGCTTGTCGGTAAAGTATTATTTAGTCCAATTGCAGGCTTCACTTGTGCCAGAGAGGTTAATGTTGTGCGAGTGAAACTAAGTGAAAAAGAAAACAAAGGGGAATACAGAAGCAATCCAATTCAAAGAAACGGAGCAGGAAGCCCACTTATTAGTTCTTCAGAGTCACCAGGAGATCCAGAAAAAAGAACGTTTAAAGGTAGTCTCAAAGTTGAAGCCATTGAAGGCCCTTTAGTCAAAGGAAAAAGACGAGGAGCAAAATATCTTGAATTAGGAACTGCCCACACAGCACTGTTTACATTGAATCAAGCATACTACGAGCAAATAAAAAAAAGACTACGAAATGTTACATATGAGGATGGATTTATTCACTGGGATGTATTGGTTTCCGAAACAATTCCTTATGAATTTGTAGGTCCAGAGGGGCCACGAGATGGTGAGGTTACTTTTTATGGACCTGAAAATGATGAAATAAGTTCAGTTGAGTTCAAAACAGGAGATTCTCCTGCTACGTTTGGAACAGATCCAAAGGGAACAGATCCAAATGGTAAATTTGTCATAAACGGGGATCAAGTTGATAAGATGTGTATACTAATGAAACATTATCTTTATGTGGTTGTTGCGGTTAGCAATCACAAAGATTTTGGGGAAATTGGCTCGCACAAAGTTTTTACCCAGCGAGCTAAGTTGAACTGGTTTTTTGATGGGACTGGCGACATAGATCAAGGTGGAAACTGGAGATCTACACCTATTTCTGAAGGGAACGCAATTCAAGGTGATAAATTCTTCAAGGTTCTAACAGGAAGTGAAATTGAAGCCTTCTTAATTAAATTTTCTGAAGATGGGAACCCCGAAGATTGCACTCAAACTATCCCTCGATGCAATTTAAATAGCTTTGTTTCACCAGACAATTTATTGGTATGGCAACTAGAAACATGTTCCATTTGTGATAAATGCCCCAAATGAGCACAGATGCTTTTGAATATCGTTATTCACAAGTGCAACCGTATTCTTCCCGTACTGGAGGTAAAATGTCGAGAATAATTTTGACACTCTTCATTCTATATACAATACTGCCCTCAAGCTTATTAAACCTTTTGAATATTTGTAAATCAATTGAGGAACCGCAAATCATCATTAGTGATGAAATGCTTTGCCCATATACTTTAGTCAGAGCAGAAGTTATTAGTATAACTGAAAAACCTGACAAGGACATCATTATAGCTTTAGTTCGTATTCTCCACGTTTACAAAGGCCCCTTTGATCTTAAAGAATCTATTTTTCAAGTAGAAGCTTCGATCTCTGGACTCAATAGTTATAAACGATGGTTTTCCCCATCTCTCCAGCAAGGTGAAATTGGAATTTGGTCGCTTCATTTTGCAAAGGATAGATATTGGGCAGTGTGGCCACGATCAGGTTACTTTGGCCAGCCAGCCAGACAAATTGAGCCTCAATCCCGATATGCAGAAACCTTAGTGTGGGCTGAAGCAGTTGAAACCACCTTAAAAGCACCTGCCAAAGAGCGGTTCCTGCTTATTCAGAAACTTGTACTCAGCCCGGTTCCAGAGCTTTCAAGCTGGGCGGTTACTGTTCTATGTCAGACCAAATCCCCACAAACGTTAAGGTTTTTGGAAACTGTACTTTCAAACAAGAATTTTTCAGTAAGCGGGCAAATCAGGTTAGATGAAGTTTTTTGCGATTTAATGTCAGAGCATTGGACTGACTCAATTCGCCGAAGCAGTCTCATTGAAAGTTGGGGAAAAAATATAAAGAACAACTATGAAGCTGAAAAAGTAATAAACAGGCTACAGATTATCAGTCAGCATAACTCACTGAGTGATAAGTGCTTGGTAAAAGCAGTCACAGATATTATTGAAAACAAAGAAATACTGATCAAAACACGGATTAAGTCGCTAAATGTCATAGGTTGGTTTCCGTCACGTGGGAGAGACAAACGGCTGGCTTTTCAATTTTACCTAAACTTGCTTGAGCAAGAGTATGAACAAGAATTACAAATTGAAACAGCTCGGAGGATTAGCTGGCTGGCAGTTTCAAATGAGGAATATCTAAAAGTTGTATTCGCACTCAAAGAGAAAATCAAAAACAAACAAGTTGTTGAAACACTTTTAGAAAGTTTACAACAAGCCCAAGAGAGGAAAAATGATCAGAAAAGATAAAGTTATTGAGAACTTAATTTAACCAAAGGATTTGATTACAAAACCATTTTTCCTCAAGCAGGAGCTATTGGCCAAGTTTGAATTATGAGGGATTACATCCCAAAAGTGCTTTTTATGTGGGTTTCAGAAAATTCAAGGAATGACTCGAATATGAAAAAAACGAACTTACTTCTAAAACTCCTGGCTCTCTCAGGACTTATTCTACTGTTTTGGAGCTCGTCATTGCTTGTAAAATCACAGAACGAGCCTTTTCCTACTTACTATGGCAAAACACGAACTGCAATCGTCATTCCTTTCTCTATTACAGATTTAGGCTCTTTTAGCCTTGCAGTAGACTCCGACCATGACGGGATGCCAGATGATGCCGAACTCCAAAACGGCACGGATCCCAATAATCCACTCGACGCTGATGCCGACCCGGATGGCGATGGACTGACCAATGGCGATGAAGTGGCGCTGGGAACCAATCCCAATAGCGCTGATTCCGATGGCGATGGGATTGATGACGGGACGGAAGTCCAGCTTGGCTACGACCCGAAAGACCCGACGAGCTTCCCGCCGGACAACGGCCCACGGCTGGTTTCCCTGGCTGTTACTCCGCGTTCAATTGGGCTAACCATCGGCACCATCATACCGCAAGAACTGGTTCAGCTTTCGGTGATTGGCACATTTGATACCGGTGAAACATTGGATTTGACAGCCAATCCCGCCACCAGTTTTCAGTCCCTCAATCCTTCGGTTGCCGCCGTGGATACGGCAGGGAAAATTGCCGGTGTGGCGCCCGGTTCGACCACGATTCGGGTGCGGAATGCCACTCTGGCGTCAGACACCCTCGTCGCGGTCACCAATTTTACCGAATCGCTGGTCGGCAACATCCGGATTCCAGGTTCGGCCAACAATGTCGAAGCCAAAAATCAGCTTGCCTTTGTGGCGGCTGGGGTTGCCGGATTACAAATCGTGGATGCCCGCCAGCCCGCCAGCCCGAAGCTGATTGGCGCCGTGGATGTGGACGGAAGCGCCAATGATATTCGCATTGCTGGGGATTTTGCCTACCTGGCCTGTGCCGAAGGTGGGTTGTCGGTGGTCAATATCTCCGATCCGACCAATCCGCAGGTGATCGCAACGGTTCCATTCCGGGATGCGGTGGACCTGGTCGTCAAAGGTGATTATGTTTATGTCGCTGCCGGTGAAACCGGTCTCAAAATCATCAATATTGCCTCTCCGTTCTCACCGTATGAAGTGGGAACGTACTCGCTCCCAGATCCAGTGACCCAGTTTGCCAATGCCGTGGATGTGGATGACAGCCGCCAACTGGCATTTCTGGCGGTTCGGAACGGTGGGTTGCTGGTGATTGATATGTCCAATCCAGCGGTGCCGCAACTCCGTGGGACGGCGGCAACCGGACCGGTCAATCTTGATGTGGCGGTCCTCGGCTCAACCGCGCTGATTGCT
>JACQXX010000139.1 GCA_016208495.1 Acidobacteriota bacterium
TCAGGTGAATGGTCCCTGGAAGTACCAGCTCTCGGAAATTTACTTTACCCCAGAGGTTGATGCCGAAGTCAAACGACTTGCTCAGTTAGCGGCATAAACCAACGGTTTTTGACTGTTCCAATCCCATGTGGACCGATTTAGTCACGTTGACTTGGCGAAACCACTTAAGACCCTAACTGATTTATTAAGACAGGGAGGAAATCTTGGCGCCCATTTTGATGAAAACCAAGAAGTCGATGAACAAACTGCACTGGCCACTCTTGAGCTTATAGAATATCTTCTTGAATATATTTTCACATTACCAGAACTCATTAATACATTGGAGCAACGCATTAATCAACTAAATATATCGAGTCATCCCTCTCCGTGACCCACTTAACTTTCTTCTTTCAGGAAAGATATTTTGCAGCTAACAAATTCTTTTCTATAGCCTTTCAGATAAATATTTCCCGGGTTGGGATTCAATGAGCCCTCAGAAATCATTGAAAACTTTGGATTTATCTTCTGTGTATTCCGTGTATTCAGTGGTTTCTTTAACTGAAAATCTGATAGAAGATAAAAACCTTGAGCCTCCATATTCGGCAAGAAAAGGTCTCCGAATGAAATCTTTATGGTCCAGTGCCATGCGGGGTGAGATTGTTTTCCGCCCCTGATTCCGGTTACTGCGAAAATTTGTCACCTTATTGCCTCCCAGTTGTTTCAATGACAGGAGTTCAAGATCTTTCTAACCAATTTAACAAACAAGGATGTATAACTATGAGCCTGAACCATTGGAACTATTTTTTATCGATTGAGCAAGACGCTATTGGATTGAGCCGCTACATTGAGTTTTGTAAACAAAATTATAAAACCTATTCTATTGAGATTGCACGAATCCTTATGGCATCAACTCAAGAAATTGATGTGTTAATGAAGCAACTCTGCCAGCAAACAGGATTGAGCGCGTCTAACGAAGGGGACTACCGACGACATATTGCGACACAGTTTCCAAAGCTTCCAAATATCGAGATTAATTTACCAAGGTACGAGTTATCATTTACCCCTTTTGAAGAATGGGCTAATAATAAAACTCCTGTTTGGTGGACAGCCAATAATAAAGTAAAACACCAAAGACATACACACTATGAATATGCCTCGCTCGAAAACCTATTGAATTCCTTGTGTGGGTTAATGGTCTCTAATTTGTATTTTTATAGGGATGATTTAGAGAATGAGGGAATATACCCCGGAGCAAAACTACTTGTTCCAAAAGATCTTATCTCTGGAGTCTCCCCAACAATTTTTGGACTAGAACCAAATTATCGATTACCCAAATAATCTGTGAAAATTGCAGAATTCAGTGAAAAAGAAATTCTTCGGTTGTTGGATCCCAAACACCAATCAAAAATGGCTCAACTCGAAGTGGCCTTAAATGCTCTGGGGCTTCAACTTGTCATTGGGGTCCGAGATGCAGCCTGAGTTATCTTGAACTCCATCGCCAGTTTCCAGGTCGTGAATTTTATGTTTTTCACACCAGCCGTGAATCGCTCGACATCACGGTACGGAAAAGGCTTGGAATACGGCTATGACCTGAGGGTAACTTTATGAAAGGCAGTGAGTTTGTCCGCAAAGTCAAAAAGGTGGGTCGAAAACGCGGTGTGGCGGTGTACTTCGAATCAGAACGGGGTAAAGGAAGTCACGGGACGCTTTCTTGGCCTGACTTTGGCTGACCTCACAGATGAATAGGGATTCTTATGTTTCGTTTTCTGTATTCCGTCAATTTAGTTCCTGAACCTGTAGGTGGATTTGTAGTGACATTTCCAGATTTTCCCGAAGCCATCACCCAGGGTGAAAATGTTTCCGATTCATTGAAACAAGCGGCGGATTGTCTTGAAGAAGCCGTTGCAGGCCGGATCCGCCGTGGACAAACGATCCCCATTCCGGGTCCAATCGCCGAAAGTGGGTTTTCAGTCTCGCTTTCCGCTTTGTTTTCAGCCAAAGCGGCGCTCTATTTAAAAATGAAATCAGACCATGTGAGTTCAAGCGATGGAATTTAGGCCCGGAGGGTCGTCGTTTAATAGCCGTGGTGCGAAACACAACACAGGCAATCGGGTGGCTTCCAAACTCACCACGGTAGGATTCGGGTTTTATCCTGACTGTGTCCGTGGGCTTCGCACCACGGCTATTACACGACGACCCTTCGGGCCTTAAAACTCAAACCAGGGCTGAAGAAGTCGGGTTGAAGAAATTGGGTTTATTTCATCCCTCATCCCTCATCCCTCATCCCTTCGATTGCCCCAAGCCCTGGTTTTCTCAGCCCTGGTTTTTCTTCACCAAACTGCCGTAGATCTTTTCCCGGTATTCGCGTTCCTTGGCGAAGTCCCCCAGGCGGAAATAGGCGTCCGACATTCGCAACATCACATATCGGCCTGCCGGGTCTTTTAAGGCCGCTTCGTAATGTAGAATTGCGCCTGCCGGGTTTCCAGCCAGAAAAGCGGCGTCTCCGGCGCGTTCGTGCCAGTGCCACTCCGGTAGTCCCAGCAGTTTCATCCGTTCAGCCATCCGCGAAGCATACCGCTCGGCGTCGGTATAATTGTTTTTCCACAACAACACAAAGAAGTACTGCTCACAAATCAGCCGCGTTTGTAATATTTCACGCCAGTCATCCGGGAATTTGCTCTTCAATTCGTTGACCACATCCGAACTGATTTCCGCTCCCCATAACCGTCGAAGCACGCTGTTTCGAAAATCATTTGTCAGGGTTTCAGCCGGAATCCGCAACCACTGTTGTGCTTCGTCGAGGTTTCCGCGAGCCGTGCCAATCATGGCCAGCGCCACCGACAATCTGATGTCCGTCTGGAAATTCACATACACGCTGCCAAGTCGGGCGTTGACTTCGTCCCATTGTTTCAAAGCGGAGAGCGCCAGCACTGCCGACAACCCGTAGATTTTCCCTCCGGGCGACAACTGCGCCGCCTGGTCATAACGTTCGAGCGCGGTTTTGGGTCGTCCGGCGGACATTGCTCCACAGCCTTGATTCCACAAGCACACCGCTTTGAGCAGGCGGAAATTTTCAGGCGAGGCGACTTTTTCAGCCTCAGCCTGTAGACACTGGCCAGCCAGCAATCCTTCGAGATATTTGTAGCTGCCTTCCTGTTTCATCTGTTTGACCGTAGCCGAGGAAATACCGAAATCCGAGAAATCAATTGCCGGAATCCACGTCGGACGCTGACGGATAGCCTGATAATAGTTGTTCCAGCGGTCCACGAAGAGCATCCGCCGCCCAGGCGCGACAAATGAGAGTTGTGTCACCGGTTTGTCTATGCTCACGCTCACATCATCAATGTAATAGGTGACGTTTGACTCGTCTTCCAAATCGCCAATGAAGGAAAACTTATCCACGGCGGAATTGGGCTTGCCCGGTACGTTGGTTTGCCGGGCGAGCGACACGACTGGAGTTTTTACCTGTCCTTCTTCAAAGATCTCCAGGCTGTAATGTCCTTCGTCAAAGTCGTAGGCCACATCCACCGTGTACCAGGTGAACGGCTTGACTGAAAACAGCTTCTGGCCTTCGCCATCCGGATGATGGAAGAGCACGCCGTTCTGAAGCTTGAGCCAGAAGGCAATCCCGTGTTTGCGCATGGTAAAAAACGCCGGACCAGCCAGGGCAATGTTAAACCCTTGCTCCGGATTGACAACCATCATCGCAAAATGGGCATAGAGCGTGCCTTTGCTTTGTTCGGGAAAGTAGCCCTGCAATTCGGGAAATTCGCCGTCACCGGCTACGTCGTGGAGTTCAACCGAGCGAAACCCGCTGAATTGATACTCGGTTGAAAGCGCCATGCTGCCTTTGGCGTTGTTAAACACCATAAAGGTATCGGGGCCGGTCGCGATGTTGTCATCATCAAACGAATATTGAACCAGCACATTTGACGGATGATCTTCCTGTTGGGCGTTAACACTTTGCGAGAAAAATCCACACATGAGCACAACCATCAGCACAAACCAGTATTTCACAGTTGACCTCCTGGGCCTGAACGAATAACCGGTTGATGAAAAAATTTGCAAGAACATCCGGGCTTGACCACAGACGTCATCTTTTCACCATTTCAGTTTTATTGTGCTGAAGGTTATAGCCCAGGATTGGTAAAAACAGAAGGAAGAAATCGACAAGGGGGCAAGGAGGGGCAAGGAGACACCGTTCACCTGTAGTTTTTTCTTTCTGTAAATTTTTCCGTGATGGATTCTTTCGGAAATTCAGGGGATTCCGTAAGGGCAACCGCATTAAATAAGATCAATCATTTCAATAAATTAAAAAGTTTACTCCTCGGATTCAGCCTGCGAAGCAGGTGGCAGACAATAGCCCCCGGTGCAACCGGGGGATCGGTCGGTTCTCTCCATAGCCGGCGAAGCAGGCGACAGAATGGGAATCCAGGGCGCTCCGGACTCAGCGGTATGTTATCTTAGCGTAAGTACTAAACCATTGAAAAAATTGCACTTCTCTCCAACCTTAACCCCGATACGCAACCCTGAATGGTATGACCCATCTTCTGTCACCTGCTGCGCAGGCTTGAATTTGGCGGCCTGCGGTTCCCCCGGTTACACCGGGGGCTACTCTCTTGTACCTGCTGCGCAGGTTGAAACCCTGAATTTCCAATTCATCGAATCCATCACGGAAAAATTTACAGAAAGAGTTTTTTTGGGGTTGCACCGCGAAGCGTTGCGTTTCGGATAGCCGGTCGGTTGACCGCTTTGGGCCTACCACCGGACCCAAAGGCCACCTCTTGTTTCTCCCCGCTTCGCCCGTGCGCCTTCAGGGGCGCGGGCAAAGCGGGGAGAGATGGAGAGAACGAACCCGTTTCCCGGTGGTAGCTCCCTGTAGCCGAGCAACCACCGGCTCTCCGAACGGCAGCCTTTCAGGATGCTCAAGCCAACCTTTCCGCAACGGAGTTGAATTCTCAACAAAAATCATCAATTCAGAGGTACGGCCAGGACTGAGTAGTTCAATTGTCCGTCAACCTGGTGAATCAGCATTTTGCCGTCAACTACATCACCGGCTAAAAACGAAGCCTTTCCGTTCCACAACACCGGTTCGTCGCCCCGCGTGATGCGGACCGAATCAGAAATTTTCACCGCTTCTTTCAACACTTCGCCGTCTTTGTTGATTTTCATGGCCCAGGTTGAATCGAAATTGCCATCAACACCAGTCTTCTCGGCATTGAGGGTGTGTGTCCACCGCTCCCACAACACGATATAGTTTCCATCAGCCAGACGAACCATTTTTGGACGCGATGCACTGTATTTTTCATCCCCGCCATAGTGCGTGAGATAGGTTCGCCCAATCAGATTAAACCCATCACGTTCCGGCGAAGATTTCATGCTGTTCAAAATATCATCCAGGACCGGTTTGCTTTCTGGTTTATCCGCCAGGGCATCTATTTCCTGGGCAAACCCTTTTTTAATCCGAATCACCATCAGATTCCGGTTGCGCAACGTTTCAGCCTGTGAAGTCTTTCCGCTGACGCTCTTGCCGATAATGGATTCACTGTTATTTCCAGCAATCAGAATCAAATACCCGTCATCCGCCTGGGTCAGCGAACCCAACTGGGTAAAACATTCGTTGCCATCGGTGGTGGTGGCATAAAAGAAGTGGAAAATCAGCGGATTTGACCGAGTGTGCAGATAATTGGCCATCAGGAGCCCGCTGTCGCTGCGTTCGGCGGTGATGATGCCTTCGTCTGAAACCAGCAACTGGCTATCAAAACTGTGGGCCATTGCGGCGCCATTCAAGTTTTCAACTGGTTCACCGGTTTTGGCATTCAGCGTTCGCCAGTAGGCATTTTGGTGCCGACCACTGATGGCTTTATCCCACTCAGTTGCACCACCATAGAAAGCAAAAATAATCGGCGTTCCTTTATAGGTCGTGAACCCAATGCGGCTGGTTGAAGAATGCGAATCATGACCCGCAATCCGGCCTTTTTCTTCGGCTTTGCGGTTGGGTGACATCGGCGAAACAAATCCGAACGCGTTTCCACCTTTTTTGGCTAAATCCCTGGTCCAAAGCTCTTTCCCGTCTTTATCGAGTTTGGTCAGCTTCATCATATCCGGGCGGTCCCAGGTTGGATCGGATTCGCCTTTGTCATTTTTGGGAGGATCAGGCTGGTCTTTGGTGTCGTGGTCGCCTTCATCTTTGGCTCGCAGAACGTAGATATTGCCTTCCGGATCTTCGGTAAACCCGGCCAGCAGTTGATGTTCATTTGGGTTGACGCCAGGAACTTCCTTCGTCCAGGTTTTGGTCCCGTTTGAAGTAAAGCGCGTCAGGAACACACGTGGCGGAGTGCCCATATCGCGCCAGGCAACATCAAGTGAACCATCCGCTTTGACAAATGACGTGATGTTTGGAGGCTTGACGTTGAGGGCATCACTCCAGGGTGGATTCTGGTCTTCGCGCGGGTCGTAGGGTCGGTTGCCAAACTCATTTTCCTTGAGCAGAAAAGCCTTGCCTTTCAACACACTCGCACAAATCAAATAGTCATCGTTTTCGCCCGGTTTTTTGCAAATCCCGATGTATTTGAGTTTGGCATGGCGCAGGTCGCGAATGGCATCAAAGTTGCGGTCGGCGGCCCACCACATCACGGTGCGTTCAGCCGGCTTGCCGCTTCCCTGGCGGAAAACTTCAATTTTGAAGAGCTTGTTTTGCGACTCCCCTTTCAATTGACTTGCCAGTGTGACCAGATCGGCGTCCCATTCCAAAGCCGGGAGTTTTTCGGCCTCCGAAACCATCGTTTTCAGGTCTTCGACGTTTTGGAGGCGCGTCTTTCCATTGATCACATCTTTGGTAAAGATGTCGCTAGTTTCATAGCCCGGATCTTGCTCGCTCACCATTTTGGTGATGGCTTCCGGCATTTCACCGGGAGTGGCCCGAAGCTGGTTGATGGTGTCAAATAACTTTTTGACATCAGCCGGAGGCTGGCTGGCTGGCTCAGGTTTGTTTTGGGCACTGACACCAGCCAGCGGTGTCACCAGGCTGATACCAAATACCAGTATCGCCAAAGCAACCAACAATTTGGCAAACACAAAGCGTGGCATAGTTCTCTCCTCAAGGTTCTATAGCATTTCGGAAACTGATTTCTGTTCAGAGTTCAAGCTTTAGGGGCTGTAAAAATACAACTTCCCGTTTTTATCGAAGGTCACCCAGAGAGATCGAATTTCAGATCAAGTAACCACGAAAAACACGAAAAACACGAAAAAGAAATCCAAAGATGTCAATAGGCTCTGAGTTTGTGTCGCGGAAACAGCCAGGTAATTCAATCAAATAAGCTTAGCGAACTACTGACTACTGACTACTGACTACAAACTGGCATTAGTTCTGATCCTTCCACTCGCCGATTTTGAAACTGGCAGCCGTCGGCTTTTTCCCGTCGCGGGTGGTGATGCTGAGCTGGAGCTTGTCCAGTTTGAGCAGGTACACGCCCTGATAGAAAAATTCGGTTCCGGGAACGGGCTTCTCACCCAGGTTCTTTTCATCTTTGAGGTGTTCGGCCAGCTCGGATTCAGAAATACCGAGCTCCGGCGAGAGCAAAATCACGTCCTTGCCATCTTCAAGATCCAGAATCGAATCGTTTCCGCCATCTGGCCGGATCACAAACGTGTCTTTTCCATCTTTACCGTAAGAAGCGACCTGACTGTTGTCACCGCGCATTTCATCATCGCCGGGGCCGCCGACCAGAATGTCATCGCCGCCACCTCCGGCAAACAAAAACGTGGCTTTTTTTCCGTTCTTCAATGTCACATCACCCGCAATCAAGGTGTCATTTCCACCATACCCCTGAATCAAAAAGGCTGGCGAACCATCCGGATAATGCATGGTCATTGCCTGTGATTTGCCAAGCTTAAACCCAAGAGCCACGGGTCCGGTGGCGCCTTTGAGTGCTGGAATCACATACCCAAGGTCAGCCAGTACGGCCAGATCCAGAATTGACAGCAAGTCGCCTCCGCCATCGGCCATCCGAGGCGTCATCCCATTGGCATCAACCACACTGCGTGAGAAATGCCCGCCCTGGGCGTCAACCGGATTCCCTTTATTGACTTTGACCGTCATCGGACCGGTGAATTGTCCGTTTTTGGTCTGTTTTTCATAAGCTTTTGCCGCTTCAGTAAACCCAAGCACGTGCAGCAGTTCGTGAATGGTCAGGGCCACCAGGCTTGCCTCTTTTTCATTCACGTCATTGATGCTCTTGGGGTTAAAGGCAATCCCTCCAGCGAGTGAAACCGAGCGGGTTTCTGTATTTTCTTCCCATTCAGATGGCCCCGCCGAAGCAAAGGCTTTCACGTTCGGATCCGCCACCACGGTGACAATCACTTCACGGTCATCGGCAATGAACCCAGTGAGAAATGCGGCGGCTTCTTCGAGTTGTTGCCGAACCGCAGGCGTAAATGATTTGTCGGCTTTTCCGTAGTCAAATGTAATCTTGAAACCGCTGCCAGACTCAGCAGGTGGTCGTTTTTTTGCTGGTTCAGCATGTTCATCGGGTTTGGGAACAGCCACTTTGACTTCGCCTTCGCTCCCGATATTGCCGTCAATATCCGGTTTTTTGCCCGAACGCGGTGCCGGCCAGCCCAACTCTTTGTATTCGGCTTCGGTGGCGTAGTGATGGGCCATGCCTTCAAACTTAAACATGCCAAGATCAATTTCGATGTCGAGGAACACCTTTCCTTTATCGAAAGCTTGCGAACCGACTCCGGTCACTTTGGCTTTAAACACTTTGTTGCCGGCGCCGTCTCCGAAATCAAAATCAAGCACCACATATACATTCTGCCCAACGGCTGGCGGTTCATACCTGGCAGTCGGCGTCGAAGCCGGCGATCCACCAGCCCACCCTTTTTGGGGGTCAATGTAATACACCATGCCTCCGGTCAAGCGTCCGTGGCGATAGCAAGTGTAAGGTTTGCCTTCGATTTGTATGTCGTAGGTATTTTTACCGCCAACCGTGACCACGGCGTACTCCCCATCGGCAACCTGCGCCGAAACGGTTGTTGAAAAGGCACACACACCGAGCACGATGATAACAAGATTGAGGAGCAATGTTCGAGAAATGGTCGTCCAGCAACGGGTAGTCATAGGGGCTTCCTTTCGGTTTCTTCGGCATCAGCAATTCTTTGTTTGGAGATTGGAAACGCTTTAGGCAATCTCAGTTTCCAAACAGCAACTCTTTGTTTGAGCGAAAACAAAGGGCTTACAGGTGTGAAAAAGCTGTAAGTTCTTTGGATTGATTCAAATAAAGAATTGCTGGTTTCCAAACAAAGAATTACTGTAAGTTTCCTGAGATATTGGGTTTGGTAAGTGTTTGATCTTTTTCGTGTTTTTCGTGTTTTTCGTGGTTAAAATGTCTGGAAATTTTCGGTAAGGTACTTAATGACTGGTCACGATTGATCGCAGCAGGAACAAATCGGATTTCGATACAAAGGCCGAGGCACCTGCGATGCGTGCTTCTTCGCGCAGGTATTCATCGTCATAGTTTGTAACGATACAAATGAGTGCTTCAGGGTAAGCGGATTTGATCTGGCGGGTTGTGGTCAGCCCGTCTACATCCTTGATTGACAAATCCATCAACACCCAATCCGGATGATGTTTTCGGTACAATTCAAATGCCTGGGAGCCATCTTCGGTCTCAAAGAGTTGATCCACCAGGTCTTCAACTTCGCCTTTGATGAGTTGTCTGACGTCGAAATTGTCTTCAATGATAAGTATGTTTGTCATGAGTCTCTGCCTTTGGGTGATGTGAGCAGAGTATGGACAAACACAAGCGGAATGAGAATTCGCAAGACTACACAGAATCGCTACGTAGAAGTACTTAAATTTTACGGATTATAGGGTTGGGGCTGCCTTCGTTTAAAACTTCTTCCGATTCTGGATGGCAAATTTCACCAGGGCGTGACTGCCGTGCAGGTCGAGTTTCTGGCAGATGTTGTTACGGTGGGTTTCAACCGTGCGCGGGCTGATATTGAGGTCTGAGGCAATTTCCTTGCTGGTTTTATAATCACCCAGCAATTTCAAAATCCGAAGCTCAGTCGGTGTCAACAGATCGAGTTCCCGGCGGCGAGGTTCCAGATTCGTCTTCGGTTCAAACCGGTTGAGGAGGTAATTCGTCATAGAAATACTCGTAAAGTATTTTCCATTGACCACAGCTTTGATACAGCTCACCACATCGTCAATCACACAATCCTTGAGAACATACCCTTTGGCGCCCAAATCGAGTGCGGCATGAAAGAGGTCTTCTTCGCTATGGATCGTCAGGAAAATAATCTCGACTTTTAACCGTTTGGCCACAATCGAACGGGCAACCTGAAGGCCATCCATCTTGGGCATATCAATATCGAGCACCACGACATCGGGCAACAGGGCTTCGACCCGCTCCAGTGCCGCCTGTCCATCCCCTACGTCACAAATCACCTTAAGCTGCGGATCGGTTTCGATGGTGTGGCGCAAACCCTGGCGCACAATGGGGTGGTCGTCGGCAATGATGATTCGAATCGGGGTGCTGCTCATAGATTCTCCTGGCTGAGGTCAACGGTAATCGTCACAGTGGTGCCTCTGCCGATTTCGGAAGTGATCGAATGGTTGCCTCCGAGCAATCGCGCCCGTTCGGCAATCCCAATCAAACCGAAACTTTGTTGTGTGGTCAACCTGGTATCGGTGAGGTCAAACCCTTTTCCATTGTCTTCGATGGTCACCACCACCGACTGTTTCACCCGTTTGATTGAGATATGCGCCTGTGTTGCCTGGGCATGCTTGACAATGTTGTTCACACTTTCCTGAATGATCCGATAAAACAGGATTTCAGAGTCTTTCGAAAAGACATCGTCAAGCTCATCAATTTCAACAATTACCCTGGTTTCACCGGGCGGAAACACCTTGCCGAGCATTGATTTGAGCGTGCGGGTGAGACCGATTTTATCCAGCAGATATGGCCGAAGATTAAACGAAATTTCGCGCAATTCCTCGATGGCCTGGGTGGCGGCCATTGAGATGCCGTCGAGCTGGTTTTCCTTGTTTTCGAGATCATCATCCGGTTTTAATCCCAGGCGGGCGCGGTTTTTGATAATCACCAGCGATTGCCCCAACGAATCGTGGAGTTCGGCGGCAATGCGTTTGCGCTCCAGTTCCTGTGAATCAATCAGCTTGCGGGAAAAGGCTTCCTGCTCACGGTGTTTTTCTTCAATTTGGGCCAATCGAAACCGAAACACGAGAAAGACCACCGAACTGAGCATTCCAAACACCAGACTGTAAAACCACCACGTCTGGTAAAAAAACGGGAGCACTTTCACTTTGACGGTTGCCGGCTCAATGGCCCAGGCCCCATCGCGATTGGCTGCTTTAACCTGGAAGGTGTATTCGCCCGCCGGTAAATAGGAATAGTAGGCCGTGCGTCGCGTCCCGGCTTCGATCCAGTCTGGATCCCAACCCTCAAGTTTAAATTTGAATTTGACCTGATTTGAATCAATGAAACTCAAGCCGGTATATTGGATTTCCAGGTTGTTTTGATATGGATCAATCCGAATGGCCGTGTGTGGACTTTTGATGGCCGATTGAAAATTGTCGTTGGGAATCGGCGTTCGATCAATCGAGAATTCTTCGATCAAGACCAACGGAGGCAGAGGATTGACAGTTACTTTTTCCGGATCAATCACTGCGATTCCCTGAGCCATCGGGAACCACATTTTTCCATCGCGGGCTTTGATTCCGGCTGGCTGGCGTCCACCATTTCCCTCGATATTGATTAAGCCATCTTTCTTCCCATAAGCAATTGAATTCAGGAACTTTGTTTTCCCCTCGGCAAAGTCGTTGAGTTCCTGTTTCCGAACCCGGTAGATTCCCTGGTTGGAATTCATCCAAAACCAGCCACGACTGTCCTCCAGAATGCAGAACACCCCGTTGCTATGCAGCCCGTTAAACATGGTGAAGCGGGTAAACTGACCGTCAAAATATCGGGTCAATCCGCCATCATAGCTGCCAATCCAGAGCAGGCCATCGGTGTCTTCATACAGACAGCGGGTATAGTTGCTGGCCAGGCCGTCTTTTTCAGTAAAGGCACGAATCACTCCATTTTCCAGGCAGGCAATCCCGCCACGGGTGCCAACCCAAAGTTTGCCGTCTCTGGCCTGAATGAGCGCCACAATGAAGTTATCCGGCAAGCCATCCGAAGTTGTAAAAACCCTCACTTGACCCGAGCTAAAGTGGACAAGTCCCTTTCCGGTGCCAAACCACATGGCGCCATCGGTGGTCTGTGAGATGACGTTGACACCATTCAACTTGAATCCAGGTCGGTTGGCGGCGGTGAAAATGACCGGGGTTTCATGTTCCAAATAATAGGTGTTCTCATCATTCCCAACCCAAATGGTTCCGCTTTGGGCTTCAAAGAGGGCTGAGTAATGTGGAAATTCGTTGCTGCCCACAACGGTTGAAAAGTCACCGTTATGAAACTTCATTAAACTAAACGGCCAGCCCCCAAACCAGATGGCACCGTTTCGATCTTCCAAAATCGGATAGACATTATCACTCTCTAATCCATCTTTTTTTGAATAGATCTCGACGCTTTGAAGATAAAAATGATGCAGCCCTTTTTCAGTACCGACCCACACCCCGCCTTCACGGTCAACAACCAGGTTGCGACCAATGTTGTTGAGCATCCCATCCTGATCAGTGAACTGGCGAAATTTCTCAGCGGTCAGCGCGCCCGAATGGACTTCGCTGGCCTCAATCCGAAGTACCCCTTCATTAAAGGTTTTAAACCACAGATTCCCGGCCTGGTCCTCAAGACACCCCCAAAGACCAGTCACCGGAGATTCAAACCGTTCGATTCGATTGCCTTGAACCCGATAAATATCTTTCAACCCGGTGGTCAACCAGAAATGTCCAAATCGGTCCTCATACACGGATTTGGTTTTTCCGGAAGGCAACGTGGAATAGGTTTCCCGCCGGCCATCCTTTACCCGATGAAAATCGAGCCCATCCAACATCCAGTATCCACCTGACCGATCAACATACAGAATTTCAGTGCCGGGAATCATTCCCGGCAACTCAAACGGAACCAGTTTCCCATCTCGAAATTGGAAGGTTTGTCGGGTTTCAATCTTGTAAAAGAGGATGCTGCCGTGCCCATCATCCACCAGGTTCCGGCGTGGCCAGTATTGGGGATCGTTCGGATTTAAAACCGCAGTGAAAGCACCCTGTTTGTAATACAAAAGCCGGCCATCCTCAGTGGTAATCCATAACCGGCCACTTCGGTCCTCAAGTATCTGGCTGATGCGATTACTGCCAAGCCCCTCACTATTTGCCTTGTTGAAGACTTTGAATTTCACGCCGTCAAACCGCACCAGGCCATCCGTGGTTCCAAACCACAGGTATCCATCGCGGGTTTGCACCAGGCTGGTGATGGAGTTTTGTGGGAGTCCGTTTTCCGTCGTCCAGGTGTCAATATAGTACTGTGCCTTGACCGTCAGCGGACAAAAAGAAGCGATCAAGATTCCGAGGATGAAGAACGCAGAGCACACGTTACACATTGACAAGATGGATGGCAAATACAGATAAAATTTGGGCTTAGAGGGTTGAAGGTATTGATTTTTCGGAAATGAAAATGAACTTACTTCGAAATATTGAACCACAGAGGACACAGAGGAACACAGAGGCAAATCACTAAATCGGAATTCCTCTGTGCTCCGCTGTGTCCTCTGTAGTGAGATTGTCTTTTGAGTCGTGCCTACGCCACAAATATCACTCGACTTCTTCGTAGTCCGGTTTGTCGCCCTGTTTGATACGTTCCCAAACTTCGGCAAACAACTCGTGATACGGTCGAAGCGGCAACAGTTTATTGAGCTTGACCACGGTTTGAACGCCCTGCGGCAGCTTGCGTCGCTCGACACCATACATGGCCAGCTTCCAGGTTTCAATCGGCAAATGTGGTGCTTTGAGGGCAGTCCATCCACCTGGGAGAAAATGAGCCCGCCCGGCGCGTTCGCGTTTGGCTTCCAGGAGCAGGTTGGCCTTGACCAGTTCTTCAGCCGCTTTTTTGTATTGGGCAGCCGTCCAGCCATTCCATTTTTGGATATTTTTGGTGGTGGGTTCAGCCAGTGCCAGGGTTTGGAGGTACAACATGGCGGCATTTTCTGAAAGGCTCAGGGTTTGCTGGGCTTCCTGGACCAGCTCCGGCACGGAGTATTTGGGGTTGCATTCCCATTGGCCGACGGGGACTGGCGTTGACTTGATCCGGTCAACCATCGCCTGATAGCCAGTTGAGAAAAGCAATTCAATGCCGGAATGATCAAACTGTGAATAAAAATCAGGTGATTCTTTCAACTTTCGAATCTGGCTAAAGTCGGTCACCTGACTCGGACGATACGCCACTGAGATTGAGGCATAATACTCGGATATATGCCGGATGACTGCCACAATGGCCCCATTGTCACGCCCTTTCGGCGTTTTTTCAGCCGGAACATACGGTGTGGAGTACGCCTCCCCGCCAATCGCATTGAAATAGGCATCCACCTCAGCCTGCACTTTTTCCAGGTTTTGTTCTCTGACATTGAGGTGTTTATCGCCCAACGCGACCAGCAGCGCTGGGTTTTGAAGCCGTTTCCGGATCAGGTCCAGCACCTCAGCAAGGGTTGATCGAAATGGATCGCCGACCGGTAGGACTTCATACAAAAAGGGGATGTAGTTTGCTGCCGTCAAGGCCACGCCAAAGTGAAAATGGATATTTTGCCCAGGCTGGTTTTCTTCGGGCTCTTCATCTTCCAGTTCCAGATCCGCAAGAGGATTGGGCACAGCCAGTTTTGATGTGACATAGGCCGATTCATTGAAAAAGAACTCCGTGTCGTGCGTCAACAAAAGTGATTGAGCTGGGTTGACCACGGCCTCCAGCATCTGGCTGGGCTTGACTGCCAGTCGGTCAAAGAGAGCACTGACATGGGTCATCAATTCAACTGGAATGGAAACTCTGCGGCCAACCCGTTTGTTCCAGGCTTTGGCCAGACGGGCCACCGGGCTTTCTTCGTCAGTTGGCCCGGCCCCGAGTGGTTGCCAGAGGTGCTCCACATTGTCTGGAAAAGTTTCGGCATAGAGGTCAAGCCACTGGTTTTGCGGCAGCGTGTCTTTGATTTCGCGACGGGCGGCAACCGCTTCAGCGACCTTGAGACCCAGGCGCGTTCGCAAATCTTTGGGCAAGAAATTATCCGAGTACTCTTCAAACTTTGGACAGCCAAGCCACAACAAGGCAGCGGCTGATTTTGAAAGCCCGGTTCGATTGGCCAGGTCTTCCGCAATCGCCGGATCCCAGGCAACGGGGCCGCGTTTCTTCACGGTAGCGATCAGGATTTGAAGTTTTTCCGAGCTGAGGCGACCGCTATCGAGTTCCTGAGATCGTTCAATCGTGGTTTCGGGCAAAAGGTGAAATTCACCGCTGGCGGCATATTCAATGCCGGAAAAGTTAAATCGCTGGGTTTGATAGTTGCGAACGGTTTTGAGCAGATACCGATTGCCAGCATGGGTGACGAGCCGTTCCCCTTCCCTGGGGTCATCATACCGGTAGGTACCGACCGTGTCGGGGGTTCCTTTTTGTCCGGCAATAAATCGGATTTTTGTGCCTGGCTCAGCAAACATTGATTTTGACCAGAACTCCAGAAATTCAAGCAGCTTTTCGCGTAAACTCGCGTCCATTTCAAAAACCGCTGCTTTCAGAGCAAGGGTTGAAATCCGCCCAATCAGCGTTTCCCATTGGACTCGGGAATGAGCGGCTTTGCGTTCCACGGGGACGGCGGGATCCAGTTCTTCACGGAAAAACTGATCGGTTTCCACAAACTGGCGTCCCAGATTTTGCTCTTCCACTGACCAGCGTCCCCATCCAGCTTCAACCAGCGGCAGCAATGCCCCGGCTACCAAATTGCTAAAGGTCGGCAGGCTCGCAGAGAGATTTGGTTGATTCTCATCTGAGTCAGATTCACCGAGCACTTTTGAATATTTCCGCGCAATGTGCGCCGCCTGCGCCACCATACCCAAAATTCCACGTTGCAACCTGGGATGCGTGACCTCCGGCAAAACCTGATGGAGTGTTTCAAGCGTCTTCGGCAGCTTTGACAGGTCAAGTTCCACGTCATCATCATCTTCGTCATCGGTTTTTGGGCATTCGGTGCTGGCTGTTTGTACCAATTGCCGACAGGCTTCAGCCGAAATCCGCCGCAATGCTTCAGACCCCGCCTGGTCACGGACCTTGAGAAAATGCCACCAGACCAGTGGGAAAACAGCCGCAGTGCCTCTGGCTTCTTCTGGATTGAGTTTTGAGAATTCAATTGAGACCAGTTTGTGCTTCCCGGTTGGATCCCACAGACTGATCACGTTGTAGCTGGCAAGTACTGGCCGAAACAGGTCATCGCCCGGAAACTGAACGAGCCCTTGCGGGAAGTTATCTGTCGCAGATCTGAGATTGCCTTCAAAGCGCCGTCCATCAACACCTTCCAGTTCATACTCCTGGACCACATCTTCACTCTGGTGGGTATTTTCAATTTTCGGACAGCGGCCCCGAAATCCGGTGAGTCCATTCTTGGTGCCAAGCGGTGTTTGTTCTAATCCTTCCGGCAACGGTGCCAGGAAATGGTTGAGATAGGCAAAGATCAGTTTGTGTTCGGTTGTGAATTCTTCATAAAACTTTGGCAGTGACCAGCGCCCGCCTTCACCGGTGGCCGGGTCAAATTCGCGAAATGGCTTTCCGTCTTTGTGCTCGATGCGCCAGAAATGCTGCCCATCCGACAAAACCTTGTCCGTGATCGAGCCATACCCGAAATCAATTTTGGTGTCGCCGACTCGTAAAGTCGCCTGACCTTCGGTCGTTCCGCCACCTGGAACCGGCAAAGCCAGGGTTCCAATCTGGGAATTCCCGATATACCCAAGGTCAATTTGTTCCATTGGGTTACTGGTCCAGAAAGCTTTGGTGTGGTAACTCGAATCACGGTAGGCAACCAGTAGTTCGCCATCAATATACCGGCTATTCATCAAGTAAGCTTTCGCAGGTAAATTCAACTGCACTATCTTCACCCGACCCTTTGGACCCACCACAATCGCCTTTTGAGTATCACTGACAATGAGATAGGGGAAAGCTCCCATAAATCGAATGACTGGTTCTTTGACTCTGGTCGTTAGCTCTTCAACAGCGGCTTCCAGATCAGGCCATCCATATTCGTCCAGCACGCCGGCCTGCAAGGTCCGTGACAAAATAACCGCCGAATCAATCGCTTTGAGGCGGCTCGCAATTTCCGGGAATTCTTCAAGCACTTCAGGGGTAATAGCGGCTTCAAGCACGGTGACTTCGTCTGAGAAATCTTCGAGAAAAGCGGTTTCAAGCTCAGCGGCCTGGGTCTCATACCATAACCGACGGGCCTCGGTGAGACCTTTTTTGCCGTGGGCTGCCCGATGAAACTCGGAATTGCTGATGACCCCACCCACCCCCTGGATTAACAGTGGCCTGAACCGTGGCTCGGCAGCCGTATGAACCGGGTCGCGTCTCCATTCTCCTGACTTATCAGGTGGATTCAACCATTTGGCAAGGTCAATCGAAGACTTCGGTTGCGGGTCGTTGATTGGCACCCCAAGCTCCAGCGCCTGTTCCAGCAAGTCAAGGTCAATGTCAGATTGATAGTATTTTGTGGTGTCTAAGGTGATGGGTTGTCCTTCAGCGATGAGGCGCGGGGCCATCCGACGTAACAAACCAAACAATTCAAATGGCAGCCGGCTCCGGTATCCCGAAAAGGTGTGGCTGAGTTCGCGACTAAACCAGGCGGCAGCGCCCCCAACCGGACGACATTCTTCAGGGATTGTTTCCGCTGGGGCAATCACAGCCTCAAGGGCGCCGCATTCTTCAAGAAGTTCAAGCCACTGTTGATGAAATTTCAACTCATCATTTCCTTTTGGAAACAGGTTGAGCAGTATGCCTCGGATTTTGGGAGAGGTTTTGGCCAGAGCAAGGAGCGGTTTTCGATAAGCGGTCCAAAACTCAACCGGTGCTTTGGCCATAACTGGCGAATCCAAAAACTCTTCAAGCAGAACGCGCTCTTCAGCCTCAACATTCAACCCGGCGGCGGTCATCAGCGGTCGAATATCCTTGCCGACACTTCCCCAGGGAGGCAACCCGCCAAGCGTCCGTTTGACCACCAGATCCCGAAATGTTTTGTAGGCAATTTCCGGAGTAAAACCGCCCAGCAAATCTTTGGCATATTGCGAAAGCGCCTTCACCGTCAGCGCCCCGGCCAGGGCAAAATCAAGGAATGACGCCTGGCGTTGCTCTTCATCAATTTTCAGGGCGTGGACGCGCTCGGCTTCGCGGGCTTTGTTAAACGCCTGAGCAGCATAGGTTTGATTGCCGAGTTCAATGTAAATCCGTCCAACTTCTTCATAATAGGAAGGCAGGTAATGCGGCACCGAACGCCCCAGGCGCTCTCCGATTTGATCAAACCCATCTTTGGCGTGTCCGGGTTTGGATTTGGCGAGCCGTCCATGTTTTTTCATTTCCTTGACGACATCGAGCGCAAACGAAGCCCGATCCGGGTCATGAATGAGCGCCCAGCCAGGAAATCCAATCGCGCGCCGGCGCTGCAAGGCCAGTTCAGGTTTGATGTCCGGCGGGTCAAACCCAAGGACCTCCATCACACGGTCATCACCTCGGGATAAAACATCAGCCGACAGCCGAACCACGGTTTCTTCGGGCATCGCCGGGTGATGATATGTCCGGGCGCTGACGTGATCAACTGGTTCTTTGTCAGAAACCTGGCTTTCCACCAGAACCAGTCCGCCAGCGCGCAATGTGTCAGTCGTGGAAACCGAAATTGAACTACCAACCGCGATATTGACCGGCACCGGCGCCGAAGGTGCTGTGTCTGGCTCAGCCGTTTCCTCGGTGCTGGCCTCGCCTTCTTTTTTCTCAACTTTTCGAGCGGCATAAATCAGGCTGGCCATGCGATTGCCTTCTGAAAATGCGACCGGGCCGACATCGGCCAGTTTCAAGGTGCGCTCTTTGGCATCTACCCAGATCAACTCACCGGTGTAGGTCTCGGACTCAGGGTATTCGGCCCCAATCCAATATCGGGCCTCAACCAGTTTTCCACCTTCCCAGACTGGACCACAGGCCCAGCCGCCGCGAACTCGATAGCCGAGCTTTCGGCAGCGACCCAGAGCGTGATTAAGTTGTTCGAAATGCCCGTCTGAATAGATATTGAGGTTGGTGGTTGCGGCTGACAACGTGGTGGATTTGGGCCAGATTTCCCGAAAGACCTGTGAAATGCCCTGTTTAATGCCCAGATCGGTCAGCAAATCGCGAAAATCATTCAGTTCAGGAAGTAAAATCGGATGCGGGATCACGACCAGCGGCGTGTCAATCCAGAGCGTTTCGCCATCCAGGTTCACAACACCAATGCCTTTGGATTCATCCACGCCACGAAACAGTCCGGCCTGGTCTGGCGATACCTTTCCATCAAGGTCCACCGGCATCACAACGGTGTTTTCAAGCGGCGCCCGCCAGGCCCCGTCTGACCAAACCGCCTGCAGAATCCCGCGTGGAATCACCAGCGACCGGAGCATCCAGGCTTCGACGGTTTCGCGGCATTCGCGCTCGTGATTGGAAAGCCATTCCACGGCCTCCCGGAGTTGGTCAGCAACCTCGCCATCTTTGACGGCAGGTGGCACCGAACTCAAAAGTTGTCCTTTGGCATTGCGGCAGACCAGTTTTTTATCCCGGAGCGCCAGTGAATATCCATTTCCGGCATCAATCCAAACCAGACTTTGATCCGAAGACTGCGATTTCTGTTTCGCCATGACGGGTTTTCTCCTGAAATGAAGAGGGTAAATGAGGCGTGCTCGAATTATGGTGCGGGGCGAGTCTATCCAGAAAATAAAAACCACGAAACACTCGAATTACCAGAAAAACATCAATCCGTGAGTCTGCGCGTTTTTCGGGTAAAGGGTGTGGTTCGTGGTTCACTCGTTTTGAGTCAGCAGTAACGTAAGGGTTCATTACTCAGTAATTCACAATACGTCACAACCTGAACTGGAAGTTTCATTTTTTTGGAGTGCGGCGGCTTGACGCCGCTTTCCAAAACAGGTTGCAAAACCCGTGTCGTGCAACAACACTATCGGTTTTCTTTTCCCCAATGAATTTCGGTTCTTGTCTTTCTGGAGTGTTGTTGCGTGTCACAATCCCCATCCACCAAATCAGGCATCCAGACGCTCGCGATGAGTGCCTTTATGTTTAGCCTGATGAGTCTGGGGGTAAAGCTGGCCGGACGCCACCTCCCAAGTCAGCAAATCGTGGTCATCCGAACCATCATTTCCTTCATTTTGAGTTTTATTCTGATCTGGAGAGCCGGGATTCCAATCTGGGGCACCAATAAAAAGCTCCTGTTTTTGCGCGGCTTTTTCGGATTTTGCGGGTTGGATTGCTTTTTTTATTCGCTGTCGCAGCTTCCGATTGCCGAAGCCACGGTGCTCCAGTACACAAGTCCAATCTGGACGGCCTTGCTGGCGGCACTGGTCCTGAAAGAACGTATCTCTCCGTCGCTGCTGCTCTCAATCGGATTATGTCTGGTTGGACTGGTCTGTGTGACCCGTCCGCCGTTTCTCTTTGGGCAGACAGCAACCAGGGTGCCGACCTATGCCTACCTGGTCGGGTTCGCCGGTGCGTTTTTCAGTGCCTGCGCCTATGTCACGGTGCGTCACCTGAGTAAGCTTGAACACGAACTGGTGATTGTTTTTTACTTTCCGATGGTCGCATTGCCGTTCTCAATTCCGACCGTCTTTCCAATCAAAGTCATTCCGACCGCCATGGATTTGCTGATTGTGCTCGGGGTTGGTATTTGTGCCCAGATTGCCCAGGTCTATTTGACCCGAGGCATGAAGTTTTTACAGGCTGGACGCAGTGCTGCTGTGCTCTATCTTCAAATTGTGTTTGCCGCCGCGTGGGGCATTCTCTTTTTTCAGGAAGTGCCGACGCCCTGGACCATTTTTGGAGCAATTTTCATCTTGTGCGGAACCATTCTGGCCTCAATGCCGCCGGAAAAAGAAGTCTCCGCCACTGGCGCCTGAACCGGGTGAAGAATGAAGAAAGTGGTTAGTGGTTAGTGGTCAGTAATTGGTTCTTCTTCGAAAGTATTGATTTCTAATCACTAGCAACTAAGGGACTGTAAAAAATCAACTTCCCGTTTTCTTTTGGGAATCAGGCATTTGGATTGAGCATCCCGGAGGGCTGCCGTTCGGATAGCCGGTGGTTGCTCGGCTACAGGGAGCTACCACCGGGAACAGGTTCGTCCTCTCCAGTGCTCCCCCGCTTCGCCCGCGCCCCTGCGGGGCGCGGGCGAAGCGGGGGAGCAACAAGGGGTGACCTTTGGATCCGGTGGTAGGCCCAAAGCGGCCAACCGACCGGCTATCCGAACGGCAACGCTTCGCGGTGCAAGA
>JACQXX010000140.1 GCA_016208495.1 Acidobacteriota bacterium
ATTCGGCTTTCGGAAAATTGTTCCAGGTTTCGGTACATCATCGCTTCCAGTTCTCTTTCTCTTTGGGGATGGATCAGTCCTTCTTAATTTTATCAACTTTTCTTCTCTTTTCTAGACGTTACTTTGTCGGAGTATCTAATTCAATGCCCAACTCCGACCATATCTGGTACGTGTCAATTCAAATGGAACACTTGATAACACCTTTGTTACCAACATCAACGAACGAGTGTATGGAATTGCTCTCCAGGCGGATGGGAAAGTGATGGTTGGCGGGGCATTTACGCTGGTCAACAACCAGAATCGGCCTTACATTACCCGTCTGTCAAATAACACTGCCGCAGTCCAAACCCTGACAGTTGCAGCAGATGGAACGTCAATCACCTGGACTCGCTCAGGGTCAACAGTCGAAGTTTTACGAACAAAGTTTGAATACTCAACTGATGGAATTAATTGGATACCACTTGGAAACGGTGTACGCAGTGGTACCAATTGGCAACTCACCGGAACCAGTTTGCCGGTTGGAACATCCTTTTTCATTCGGGTACGTGGATTTGCGAGCGGCTCAGGACTCTACAATGGGTCTACAAATACAGTCGAACTGACCCAAAACTTCCTGTTGTAATGATGTCTTGAGAGACAATTCACCGACTGGTTGTGTTCGAACCAGAATGGATTAAAAGGCGAATCTCATTCACTGAGATTCGCCTTTGTTTTTCCCTCACTCAATTGATACTCCTCTGACTGCTGCGTCAGCTCTTTCCCTTACCTTTCTTTGTGCTACACTCCCCCAAACTCTCAGCCTCAAGTCAGTACTCCAAACTGACCATTGGTTTTCAACAGTTTTTTAATTGATTGAAAGAGATTGGGTTATGAATATTCAAAAAGTACAGGTCGTATTGTGCCTGGCAGTTCTCTGGCTTCAATTGGTTGGTCCGGTGTCTCTGGTCATTCGGGCGCAATCCCCTACCTCTCCAATATCGCTTTCAATGGGCAAACCGATTGAAAAAGAGTTGAAGGCTGGCGAGACCCACCGCTACACGCTTGATCTGTCGGCAGGTGAATTTGTCCATCTCGTCGTGGAGCAAAAGGCGATTGATGTGGTCGTGATGGTCATTGACCCAGCTGGAAATCAGGTCGTGCAGGTCAATTATTTTGACCGGATGTATGGCCCGGAACCGGTCTTCTGGATTGCGGCTCAATCTGGGGTCTTTGAAGTCCAGGTTGTGCCATATCATCCATCTCCAACGGCTGGGAAATACAATCTCGAACTTCGGACCCACCGGATGGCCACTGACCCTGATCGCGAATGTATCAGGGCACTTGACCTCATCAAGCAAGCGGAGGCACTCCTGCGCCAGGAACAAAAAGAGTCTACTCTGGAAGGACTTAACCGGTATCAGGTTGCAACCGATCTATTCCATTCGCTCGGCTATACCTGGATGGAAGCCACTAGCCTGTATTTCACAGGAGCAACCTGTGCGCTCAGTGGTAAAAGAAATCGTGGTATTGAACTGTACCTGGCAGCCAGAGAACTGTATCGAACTGCTGGAGATGAAGAAGAAGTCGCGTTGATGAATTTTACAATTGGGTCAAATTATGCGGGCATGCGGATGTATTCAGAAGGGATACCCTACTTGATGAAAGTAGTTGAATATGGCCAACAATCTAACCAGGTTTTATGGGAAGCGTATGCCCAGAGCGAATTAGGGTCGTTATATGAAGATTCAGGCGACTCTGAGAAATCCTTTGAAGGTTTTAATCGGGCACTTTACCTTGCTCGCCAGGGACAAGATCAATTCATCGAAGCCCAATCACTCGCTCGCCTCAGTCGCCATTATAAAACCTACGGAGATGATCAGCGGGCGCTGAACTATATTCAGCAAGCACAAGATATATTTGGTCGACTTGGGAATATTGAGGGTGAAAATCTGACCACTTCGGTCCTGGCCTGGATGTATACGATGGATGGTCGCCATGAAAAAGCACTGGAACTTCGTCAAGAACGATTAGCTCGCCAACAATCTCAACACAACCCAGTAGACCAATTCAGTTTGCTCACGGGTTGTGGGAGTTCTTGTATGAGGCTGAAGAAATTTGACCAGGCGCTGGAATACTTCACTCAAAGTTTGGTGGAAATCCGAAAGGTTGATAGTCCAGCCCTCATTGCCATCTCCCTCAGCAATATTGCGTCTACATACTTCAGCATGAAAAACCATGAAAAAGCTTTAGAATATTATTTTCAGGTTCTTAAACTGACGAAAGAACTCAACGAGCCTGAATATGGTACCTTGATTTATATCGCCCAGGCTTATCATTCATTGGGGAACCTATCCAGGGCCAGGGAATATTATCAACTCGCCATTGAAAACCGCCGGATACTCAAACAGACCTTTGGGCTCTATGATTGTTACAATCGGTTCGCCAAATTTGAATATAAAGTGGGGAACCTGCAGGAAGCCAAAAAGCTGCTTGAAGCTGCGATTGAGGCGGTGGAACAGGTTCGGTCAGGCTATGTGACACCGCAAAATCGGGCGCTTTTTTTTACGCTTTCTCAAAACACCTACGATTTGCTGGTTGATGTGTTGTTTAGCCTCCACGAAAAAGACCCATCCGCCGGGCACATCGCTGAGGCATTTCTGGTCAGCGAAAAGCGCCGGGCCCGCAGCCTGAATGAACAACTCGCCGAATCAAAACTCCCAGCCGCGACCAACGTACCGCCTGAACTCCTCGCCCGCCGTGATACCCTGGCTCAAACCATTGCCACCAAAACCGAAGCGGTGCTTCCACTTCTCAAAGACAACCTGGATGGCAAAAAAGCCCAACTTCCCGAAGAGAACCCGGAACGGGTCAAAGCCCAGCAAGAACTGGACGTCCTGGCCAAAGAACTCGAACTGGTCGAAACCGAAATCCGAAAAGCCAATCCGGCGTTTGCCAACCTGACGGCGCCCCAACCACTGTCAGCAAGTCAGGTGCAGGCTCAGATACTGGATGCCGATACCCAGCTTGTCAGCTATCAGCTTGGCGAAGAACGAAGCTTTGCGTGGGTCATTTCCAAAGACCGAATTGATGGGTTTGTGTTGCCCAAACGAACGGAAATTGAAACTGCGGTCCGAACCTTTGTGAACCACGTTACCGGCAAAAATGAAGGCGGCTCAACGCCAGGCAGTGTCAAAGCCGCTGGCAAAATCGTCAGTGACCTGATTGTCAAACCACTGGCATCCCGCCTAACGGCCAAACGGTTGATCATCATTCCCGATGGCGCTTTGTTTTATCTTCCATTTGGAGCGTTACCCGCCCAGGTCAAAGCTGTTCAATCCAAACCCAACCCGACACCGGAATATTTGATCGAGCAATTTGAATTGGTGTTTGAGCCCTCGGCGTCAACGCTGGCGGTGGTACGTGAGACGTTCAAAAACCGCTCCCAAAGAGACCAAACCGCCTTTGTTGTGGCCAACCCGGTCTTTTCGCCAACCGATGACCGGTTTAAAAGCACAGTCCGTAAGCAACCAACCTCAAAACCAGAAACCGTTCAGTTTCGGACCTATCAGGAAGAGCGGCTGCTTTCAGTAGTTGGTGATACCTGGACCCCCATTCCTGGAACAAGCGAACAGGCCAGAGTCATTCAGCAACTGGCCGGACCGAACCACTGTCAGGTCATCGAAGGCTTTCAGGCTTCCAAAAAGCGCCTGACCGAGACCGATCTTTCTCCTTTTCGGATTGTCCACTTTGCCACCCATGGCCGGTTTGACAGCACCCGACCTGAGTTTTCCGGACTGGTCCTGTCACTGGTGGACGAACAGGCCCAAAAACAGGAAGGGTATTTACTTTCCAACGAAATCTACGATCTCAAACTCAATGCCGACCTGGTTGTGCTGAGCGCCTGCGAATCAGGGCTTGGGAAAGAACTCAAAGGCGAAGGCGTCATCGGCCTGACGCGAGCGTTTATGTATGCTGGTTCGCCACGGGTTATCGCCACATTATGGAGTGTTCCAGACTCCAGTACCGCCGAACTGGTGAAGCGCTTTTACCAGCACCTGCTTTCCAAAACCAATCCGTTGCCTCCAGCCCAGGCGCTTCGCACAGCGCAAATTGAGATGCTCAAGGACAAAAAAAATCTCAGGTGGCGGATTCCCTTTCACTGGGCGGCCTTTCAGTTGCAGGGGGAGTACCGATAGCCGTATCAATCGCACTTCAGAGAGGAAGGGAGCTTCACTGCACCGTTTTGTGAAACAGGCCAGGATTCGCGGATAAATATTTCTTTGGAGTGCTGCAACTTGTTGCAGCTTTGTTACCCAGCGACTTATCGCTGGAACCTTTGGCCGGACAGGGATTTGGCCACAACACGTCATGGCGTGGGAAAGCGGTGATAAGCCAGTGGGTGGGTCTGGTTGCTTTCACCCCCCACCCGCTCACGCAGGTGGTACTGACCACCCCCCACCCGCTCGCGCAGGTGGTACTGACCACTTCAATATTGTTCAAGGTTGAACAATGAGTTAAGTGTATTTTAAAGAGCTATTTACCGCTACAGGTTTGCATTATGAGCCTCTAATGCCAGGTCGTAGTCAGTATCGTATTTCAGAAAAATATTTCCTGAGTTTTTATTTTGAAAAGTCTCGGAAACTATTGAAAAATTTGGATTTATTTTCTGTGTATTCTGTGTGTTCCGTGGTTTCTTTCTCTGAGATTCTATAGTACTTTCTGTTTCGACTGGATTTTGTATTGAAGATCAATCAGAAGCACCGATGAGTCTGTACTACCCGCATCCGTGGGTGGGTATTACTCCACAGGAAAAAAGCCCGTATCCCTGGCATCTTGAAGCCAGGTGGCAAGAGAAGATCAACCTATGATTGACCATGACCAGTTGTTTAAGCAGTTGATTTCGACATTTTTCGTGGAGTTTCTGGAATTGTTTTTTCCGGAAGTCCTGGCCTATATGGACACAACCTCGATTGAGTTTCTGGGTAAGGAAATGTTCACGGATGTGATCCACGGCGAAGAATATGAAGCGGATCTGGTGATCAAAACCCGATTTCAGGGAAGCGGAGCATTTTTCCTGATCCACAACGAGAACCAGGAGAACTGGCAGAGTTGGTTTGGGGAGCGGGTGTTTTTGTATTTCTCATTTCTGTATTGGAAACATCGGCTGCCGGTTTATCCAATCGCGGTATTGTCGTTTGAGTCACCACAAAAAGCCCAGCCAGAGACATTTGAAATGACATTTCCAGATGTGAATGTGCTGAGATTTCACTATCAGGTGGTGCAATTGAACCGACTGAACTGGCGGGATTTCGTAAACCGGCCAAATCCAGTGGCAGCGGCATTGATGGCGAAAATGAAGATTGCCAGGGCGGACCGTCCACGGGTGAAAGCCCAATGTTTGCGGCTTTTGGTGACGCTCAAGCTCGATCATGCAAAAATGAAGCTCATTTCAGGGTTTGTAGACACCTATTTGAATCTGAAACGGGAAGAACGTGCCGAATTTGACCGGGAATTGGAAACCTATCAACCAGATGAAAAGGAGAAAGTTATGGAACTGACAACAAGTTGGAAGGAAGAAGGAATCCAGCAAGGGTTGCAACAAGGGTTGGAGCAAGGACTGGAGCAAGGACTGGAGCAAGGACTGGAGCAAGGCGTACAAAAAGGGGAAAAGCTGCTGGCCTTGAAGCAATTAAAACGGCGATGTGGAGAGCTTCCGACCTGGATGGAAGAGCAGATAAATGGGCTGGTGCTTGAACAGATTGAACAACTTGGCGAGGCATTGCTGGATTTTCAAAGGCTGGATGATCTGGAAAACTGGCTCAAAAAGATTGGCGAGCCGATGGCGTCATCGGATGAACCCCCAAAGGCTGATTCAAAATAGGAATCTGGCGTCATTGTAGACGATAATCTGGAGGCCAATGAACCTTAAAAAATATGAAAGAAGTTCAGAGTTCCACTTTCAGGCGGTTTTTTGAAATCTTTGAAAGTGGGATGAACCAGTCAAGAACTCGCTTGATTCCGATTTTACCGCCTGAAGGCGGAACTCTAAACTTTCGCTTGATTTTGATTGGCGCCATTAAAATTGTTCAAGGTTGAACAATGAGTTAAATATTGTATTTAGAATTATTTGCAGTGAGAGGTTTGCAGCAGGGACTATTACCCAGTCCACTCACGCCGGTGGTACTGACGACTTTACTTCTTTTGGCTTGATACCTGGAATGAGCATATCCACCGTGTGTTCCGGGTTCTTGATTTCCTGTTCGTTCATCCAGACCCGAGCCGAATCCATCAAGGTCTTTCCTTTTGAGCCGCCCAAAAGTTGTCCGCGCCGGTATCGAGCCGCGGTGGAATGCAGCCACATATTGGCATTCTGGAAACTGGTTTCCGCTTCGGTCAGCAACCGGATGGCATCATCCCGACGGCCTTCGCAGGCGGCAACCCCGGCGCGAATGATAGCTGGAATCCCCAGACACCACTCCATGTGTTCTTTTTCAATGCGCTGGGCATCGGCTTCGGCTTGCTTGAGATAGAGGGCACGGCGTTTGGCGTCGCTATCCTGGACGAAGGCAGCCAGTCCGCTGCGGGCGCGCAGGTAGTGAAATTCGATCAATAAAGTCTGAACCCGAAACAGGAGCGACTTTGAAAATGCCTTCCACCGGGCCGCGAGCATCTCCCAGGCTTTGACGCCATTTCCGACATACAATTCAATTTCAACCTGGGCCGTCAGGTAAAAGAAATGCTGGATGTGATGTCCCTGGCTGGTCCATTGTCGGATGCCTTCCTCGGCTTCAAATCGTGCCTGCTCGACATTATCCAGAATCAAATAGGAAAGAAATCCACCCCGTAACCGCAAGCCAGCCAGGGCATAGACGTCGCCGCGTTCGCGGGCATCCTGGATCAAGGCCGCCGATTCACGATTGAGCTGCCGCAAGTCGCCCAGGAAAAACATGGCGCGGAGAGCGTAATAGCGCGATGTGTTCAGCTCCCAGGTAACACCCGTGCAGCGAGTCCGCAAGATGGCTTCTCCCTGATCAAGCAATTCAATGGATTCTTTCCATCCGCCATTATAAAATGCCACCAGACCCGAGGTAACTTTGACCATCCCTGAGGTGTAAGGGTGTTGCACCCGGTCAGCCATTGCCAGGGAGGCTTCAAGGAGTTTTTTGGTGCGTGCCAGTCTGCGGCCCCCGGTGACCGATGATCCCCCAGTAAATAAATTCAGGCCGCGTGCGATCCGGAAGGGTTCTCCCGCTTTGAGGGCAAACAAAAGATATCGAGTTTGAAATTCAGCCGACCGGATATTGTCCACAAAAACCAGGCCGGCGGCGACTGACCAGCAAATATCAAGTCGGAGTAATTCTTCCGGTGGGACTTCGGCTTCAGTTCGTTCGGTAAACCCAAAACCCCGAATCATCAACCAGATTCGTCGCAAAATCAGTGATGCCATCGCATGGCGCGGTGTCGGTGCCAGCCTGAGCCCAACTGCTTTCAGAACCTGATCGGTATAGGTGAGCCCCTTTTCAATATGCCCGCTGTTTAAGAACTGCTCCGCCGCCCGGCGACGCAATTCAATTGCCGTTTCCTTTGAGAGTTCGGTTGAAACGAGGTCTGACGCTTTGAGATAGGTTTCAGCCGCCTCGGCCCCACGACCGGCATTGGCCAGGGCATTCCCCAGTTTCACCAGTAACTGCCGATGGTCGGCGGTTTCATCCCGAAGTTCAAGCGCCAGGCGGTACAACCGAACCGCCCGGTCAAAAGCCGTGGCGGTTTCAGCCTGTTCGGCGGCCACCAGGGCATAGTGGGCGGCTTTGGATCGGTCTCCGCCATCGCGATAGTGAACCGCCAGCGTTTCCGGATCGGCATGGCCAAAGGCTTCAAGCTCGACCGCGAGCCGGTAATGGTGAGATTTGAGTTGGTCGGCATCGAGCCCATGTTCGACCGCTTCGCGAATCCGGTCGTGATAGGGCTCGATTTCCTCCATGTGGTGGGCCCGACGGACCCGAATCAGGTGTTGTGACCGGAGCAAAATCACCGCTGCCTGTTCATCACTTCCAGCTTCAGCCACACGTTTGACCACCAGTCGGCCCACGGGTTGGCCGGCAACGGCGGCCACTTCGAGAATCCGGCGGGCAATGTCCGGCAACTGGCTGACGCGTTCGCGGATGACGGCATCGAGCGTGTCGCGGGCGCCAGTGCCAGCCAGTGAAATCGAATGGTTTTGAGCGTACCGGGCCAGTTCATTGACAAAAAATGGACTTCCGGCTGACTCGCGGATGATGGCTTCGACGCGGTCAGCAGAATTTGGATCATTTCCCAGGATGGCCTGCACCAGTTTGCGAGCTTCATCCATTGAAAGCTCTCCGACGCGGACTTCACGCACCTGGGCCCCAATCAGGGTTTTGTCCTGGAGCTTTGGCAAAAAAATGTTCAAGAACGGACTGGTTTCAGCTTCTTCACTTCGATAGCCAGCGATGAGAAACATCGGCGGCGGGTCTGGTGGGCGAACCAGTTCCATCAGAAGGGTGGCACTATCAACATCACCCCATTGCAGGTCGTCAATGTGGATCACCAGTGGTGCCAGCGCCGCCAGTTGGGACAAAACGGCGCGCAAGGCGCCAAATGCCCGGCGACGCAATTCCTGGGAATCCGGAATATCCACCGCCTGGCTGGCTTCGGCAATCGGAGCAAGCTGGCGTAATACTGGGAAGAGCTTGGCCAGTACTGGCAGATCAGCCGGAAACTCAGGTTGATGCTCTTTTCCCCAAAGGTGCTTTAACCGGCGGCTCAGTACATCCACGATGCTGTCAAAGGCTTTGTAAGGAACTGATTCCTGTTCGTAACACCGTCCCGAAAGCACAATCGGCGGCGGCGCCTGTTTTTTCAAATCTCCCAGAAAACAATCAACCAGCACGCTTTTTCCCATTCCAGAATGTCCGTGAACGGTGGCGACCACTGGTTCCTGACGCGAAAGGTCAAAGGCTTCCTGCAATTGCTTTAAATGGTGGGTGCGTCCAACAAGGGGAATGCCTCCGCTGTCATCTTCGGGGCGGGTCGTTCGGGTTCGAGACGGAGCTGGAGGTTGGGTGGAGGTGGCGGCAACTTCCAGGCGATTGAGGCGGCGCAAAACCTCTTTGGCCGTTGGTCGCAATTTTGGATCCCGGTTGAGCAGTTCACAACACAACGTGTTGAGATCATCTGGGATCTGGTTGACCAGCATTTTCGGTGGCAAAAAATCTTCGTGGTATTTGCGCCGAATGATCGTGTAAACATCACCCGTAAACACCAGCCGACCGGTCAGGGCTTCATAGAGCATGACGCCGATGCTGTACATATCGCTCGCCGGGGTCAGTTCATTTCCAACCGCCTGCTCTGGTGACATATAAGCTGGGGTTCCAATGATTTCACGATTGCCAGGGTCGGCATATTCTTTCAACTCAGCCACCAGGCCAAAATCGAGAATCACCACCCGCCCTTCCGGGGTTACGAGCACGTTTGAGGGTTTTAAGTCCCGATGGAGCTTTCCGACTTCGTGCAAAGCATTCACCCCAGCCACTAACTGACGCATTCCCTCTCGTAACCGTGCTTCGTTAAACGTGTAGGCAAGCTGGGTAACAGTCACCTGGGCCGGAATGGTTTTTCCCAGTGTGCTGCGATTCAGAGCAAAGGCGGAGGAATCAACCGTGGGTGTCTCTGAGGTAAACTCAAGGGAATGAACGGTTGGAGCTTCCGACAATCCTTCAAGCGAATCAACCGTTGGCGTCTCAGATATCGGTCCAGAGAATGAATCAACCATGGAGTTTTCCGCAATCAGGCCGGAAAGCGAATCAACCGTTGGGGCTTCGGAAATCAATTCACCAAACGAATCAACCGTCGGTGATGAACTTCCGGTATGGTTGTTGCCCGAGCGAATAAAAATCTGAATGTCGCTGGTCGGGTCGGAACTCATCGAACTGCCAGTTTCGGTCAGAATTGAGGTCGGCACCTGTTCCGATGGAAGATTGGTCGGAGCGGAATCCGCCGTTGGCAACCCAAGGATGGTCGTGGTATCAGCTCGAACCGGAGACTGTTGCGACGCAACATACCGCTGGAAATCAATTCCCTCGACCAGTTCCATGGTGAAAAACCACTGGTCGGCATCGGCCTGCAGTTCATACAACGTGACCAGATTCTGATGGACCAGATTGGCCAGGTTGCGGAATTCCTGTTTAAACAAATAGAGCGGCGCGGAATCTGCCTGACGGAGTAATTTAAGGGCAACAGTACTTTCACGCTGGCGGTCGAAGACTTCATACACCACACCAAAGGCGCCGCCGCCGAGTCTGCGGCGCACTTCGAATCGCTCGGTTCCGTGGAAAGCCTCTTGTGGGGGCATCGTGACCTAAAGGGTTGGAGGGTGGATTACAGGAATGCATGATTTCAGGCCCGGCTATTATGCCGGGAAGTGCCACGATGTTCAACCACTTGTGAAAAAGGAATGAGGAGAGATAGTACGGCGACAAGATGATAGAGTGACAAGATGACAAGGTGACAGGGTGACAAGGTGACAAGGTGACAGGGTGACAAGGTGACAGGGTGACAGGGTGACAAAATGACAGGGTGACAAGGGGACAAAATGACAGGGTGACAAGATGGCTGAGTGACAAATCGAGACTTTTCAATTTTTTGCGTAAATGGCTAAACTGGATTTTTAGCTCGGTTTCTAAATCCAGGTAAGTTATTTATATTTAATACTTAGCAGCTAAAGAAAGAGCCGACCACCCGGTTTTTTCAGGTTAAATTGACTGGTTACAGAAAAATTTGGACAGTCCCAAATATCTTGATTTGTCACTCAGTCACCTTGTCACCTTGTCATCTTGTCACCTTGTCCCCTTGTCACCTTGTCCCCTTGTCATTTCCCTACTTCCCATGGGCTTTGGCGCGTTGTTCAAGCTCTTCGGGTGAAACGTCTTCCACGTGAGTTGCAATCCACCACTGGTTGCCGCAATGGTCTTTGACGCCAGCATTTCGGTCGCCATAAAACTGGTTGGCGGGTTCCATAATTGAAATGCCCCCCGCCTCAACCGCTTGTTTGTACGTGGCATCAGTATCTGGGACATACAGGTACAGCATGGATGGCATCGGCTGACTTTGGGGACCGGCCTCGCCGATCATGATCATCGAATCTCCAATTTTGACTTCAGCATGTCCGACAGCTCCATCCGAATGCCGGGTGCAGAAGGTGACTTTGGCATCAAAGGCACTGGTCAAGAATTCAAGCAGTTTTTCGGCGTTCTCAACGACTAAATAAGGGGTGACGGTGTGATAGCCTTCAGGAATTGGTTTCACGTTGCTGGCCATAAAATTCTCCTTGTATAAATCAGTTTTGATGAGGGCACGCCTTGAATGCGTGCCTGTGCTCGTGTTGAAGGTGAAGCCAGTTTACCCTATAACTGAGAAATATTGATTGTAAAAATTTGACCTTATTCAACCAGCGGGACGTGATTGATGTGGTTGGTACGGTGGGCCAGATAGGTTGAAGGGCTCAACCCAGCAAATGACCGAAAATCATGGATAAAATGCGCCTGATCAAAGTAGCCACACTCCAGGGCCAGGTCCACCCAATCAATGTCTTGATTCATTCCAATCGTGGCCAATACTTTCTGAAAGCGCTGGATGCGACAAAATACCTTTGGCGTGAGTCCGGTTTCTTGTTTAAAAACCTGGATAAATCGCCGTGAACTGAGGCCAATCTGGTCAGTAATTTCTGAAATTGGCCGGGTGAGTGGTCCACGGGTAAATTCATTGAGTGCAAAGGCAACGGCAGGATGTCGTTCCCAGGGCCGGGCCGCCTGAGCCAGTAAAAATTGCTCCAGCAGTCGAACTTTCAACAGTGGAGTTGCTGCCGCCAGCAATTGCTCGTGCAGGACGGTAGCGTGGATTTTCCACAGTGTTTCGAGTGACACCGCTGTATCTTTCAATTCATCAGCCGGCATCCGAAAGAGCGGAAATGCGCCGCCAGGTTTGAAGTGAACACCGATGACTGATCCCTGTTGCGAAGTATCCACCACAATGTACTCTGAATGCGTTCCCGAAAGCAGCCCGCCTCCAAAACTCTGATATCGGTCAGGATGCTGCCGGTCATAAATGCGAAGGTCCTCTTCGTGAAGGTTAATCACCATCTGCATCACCCCCGTTGGGAGAATGCGTTCCCGACGGTGCTGGGGGACGTGCCCTTCAAACATCCAGATGGTTTCGACGAACTGTGAAAGTGGTGGTTGTGGTCGGTAAAGGATGGCCGTCATCGCACCTCCAAATGGATTACAGAGTGATAGGTGGATGTCGGGAGAGTACCAGAATTTTTCGAAAAGTCATCAGGAAAACATCGGGTTCCGGGTTCTTTAAGGGATGAGGGATGAGGGATGAGGGATGAAAAAAACTCTCTGGTCATTGTGTCAGCTTGTCACCGCATAAGCGCCAGGATAAGGGGTTTTAGGCCCGCGGGATCGTCGTCAGGTAGCCGTGGTGCGAAAGCCCATGGTCCCTCTCGGCCAAAGCTTCATACAATCCCGAGACCAGATTCTCCCTTACTTCACCCAGTGAAAACAGTATTTTTCAGGACAAATCAAAGGATCAGGTTTGGTAAGATGGAAGGTCATTGATTCACTTACAGGTGAACAAGCGTCGTTAACTGAATAAATAATTGATGTTGCTGATCCTGTAACGGCGAGATTTAACAAAGATTGTTGAATTTTATTTTGACGAAAGGTAGGGCTGATGAATTTCTTCTTTCCTGGCCAATATGATGACCATTCAATCGACAAAATAGTACAGGACATAATGCAGGCTGGTGGATTTCCAGATGAGGAACCATTGGACTCAATTGCTCGAATTATCCCGCCTGGGAAAACTCAAATTCCTAATCATCTGGTGTGTCATTATTCGTGGACATTGTCCCGATATCAGCAGTGGGATAGGGCAGAGGCAGTTGCCCGCTCTATCCAGGATGACCCAGATGAACAAGGTCAGGCTCTGGCAATATTAGCCAGCGACCTGGCACGTGCTGGTTTATTTGATCGTGCAAGGGCGATAGCGATTTCAATTCCCAACCTCTCCAATTGCCCCGGTGCAGTATCTGAGAAAGCGGCTGCACTGGTTCTTCTGGCGAAAAAACTCAGGTATCACCCACTCTCAGAAGTGCAAGAAATTATAAATGAAGCGCAACTGGCTCTGGCCTCAATCGACCGATTTGGACATGTGGAAATAAATTTGCTCACTGAACTGGCTGACGTTTATTTTGGTAAAAAAGAGCGAACAAGAGCGACTGAACTCATCAATCTTGCTCTGGAAATGAGCAATCAGTGTAATTTAGGGTGTCAGATTTTGGGGTTAACGTTTGATCTTGAAGTGGTTAAATCATTGGAATATATCGCAATGGTTCTCCGGGAACATCAAGAGATTGAATGGGCACAAAAGGTAGAAAAACACCTTCAGGCTCTGTATCAGGAAGCTCGAAAACAACGGTTTTCTTGAGAAAAAGTGTAGAACTGTTAATTTCAACGCGACAGCCAGCGTCCCGTCTTTGGCATTTGAAAGTAGTTTTTAGCTCAGAAACTGGGCTGAAAACCCAAACCTTGCTGTGGACAGGACTACTGGTCAAGCTGATAGAACGGCATAAGAAAGATTAAGCCAGTGAAATCAAAACGGGGTGTTCACGAAAATCCAATGGAAGCTCATCTAAACCCCATCCATGACATTCAAGTGTCAGCTCACTATTTTCAACAAATACAACAAACCCAACCAGTATATTCCCATATCTTCCAAGTACAGTTGGGTCAGTGCAGACTATCCGGCTGGTTGGAATCTCAGGATGACGTACCGTAAGGAAATATCCTGAGCCAGAAAAATGATAGTCAATACCTTGTGATTCCTGGATAATTTTTCTGAATACTTCGGCCTCCAGTTTTGGAGCGATAAGCTGGCGAAGTACTTCAATCTCAAATTCACAAAAGATAGCCATTGTGACCGCCTCATCAGGAGTTGCGTCCGTTCAATCCCTTGACCACGCCCACGGCCACCAGCACCACCAAAAAACCGCCAGCCAGATCAACGGCATAATGTTGCTTCGTGGTCAGGGTTGAAAGGGTAATCGCCAGCGCCCAGACGAGTGTCCAGGTTGCACGCCAGCCGTTTTCTTCCAGGACACCCAGTGCTGCCAGAAACGCCAGTGCCACGTGGAGTGACGGAAAGCAATTGGTCGGAGCGTCAATCGCGTGCAGCGTCTGGTACATCCCAGCCAGCCAACCCTGTGGATCAGGATACGTGCGGGGAAAAATCGTCGGAAACATCAGAAATGTGGTAAATGAAATCGCACACGCCACGGCCATTCGGTGAAAGGTCTGGGTTATCGTTTTTCCTTGCCGATGCAACCAGAAACAAACAAACAAGAATAAAAACTGTGACTGGTACACCATCATTGTCCAGGGAATGAACGGAATCAGCCGATCAATCGCCAGGAAGGGCAACGGTTGCGGTTCTCGAAAATGAACGGATCCTGTCAACGTGTATCCAGCGGCAAAAACTACGTAGCCCCAGGCGACGGCTCGCCATTTGTGTTCGGGTTGGAGGGATGGAAACGCACTGGACATTAAGATTCAAACCGGGATGGCTGATGTTGGTGTTGGTAGGTTTCAAGTTGTGCCCGAAGCTGTCGTACCAGTGGAAAGTAGCTTCCGGTAATGATGAACCAGAACATTTTATTCAGACAGCGTGACGCCCGGCGTGAAAAAATCGCATCCTGCAGATCAACGTGGCTTCGCTCAAACAAAAAGTGCCCCACCAGCCCAATCACCTGCGATACCGGCAAGAGCAGCAACAGCCAGAAATTCCAAACAACAATGGCCCAGACCATCACGCCATAAAAATAGACGACACCGAGACAGTGGAAAGCCACATTCCACGGATTTTGGTGCTTCAGGACGAAAATCTCCCAGTAGTCAGTAAATGGATGATCCACCACATCATCATTGATTCGGTTTCGGAAGCGGTGACTTTCCGGTATGAAATCAGATAGCGACGGGGTTGATGCAAGAACTTCCCCCAGCGGCTCAGTTCCCAGAATGGATTGGGCGGCGCCAGTGTGAAACACTCGTTTTCCGGCAATAAACACCGAATCAATGATGGCGTCCGAGCCGCGCTTGACCATTCGCGGTGTATGGTTGAGGACCGGATCCAAAATCTCGACCTGTGGAGCAATCGGTGTCGCAAGTCCTTCTGGGTGAAGCAAAACCAGATCAGCTTTGGCGCCAACGGTGAGCGTGCCGGTATCAAGTTTGAACCACCGGGCCGGTTCGCCTGTCACCCGAGCCACGGCCTGTTCAGGAGTCAGAAAGCCGGTTTGCACCGCCTGTCGGAGCAGGGAAATCGCTCCGTCATAAAACCCAAGGTTACGAACGTGTGCCCCGGCATCGGTAAAACCGGGCAGAATTTCGGGGTGTTTCATCAGAGCCAGTCGCTGTTCCTGACGGTCGTTGGCACCGGTCGCGACCCAGCGAAGATCGGTGTCATAGACCTGGAGCAGGTCAATAAATCCGTCAACCGGTTCTTTCCCGGCTGACCGTGCCACCTGGGCAATTGATTTTCCGATCAGGCTTTTATCTGGACAATCGGTAATGACCATCAGCCCCAGCGCACGATGAAACGTCTTGCGCCAACCGCGAGTCCACTCATCCCGAAACTGGCTGCGAAAATTTGGATTGGCCCACAGGCGGCGCCGGTCAGCGCCGGTTTGGGCATTGTTGAGCAGGACACCGGTTGGAAACTCTTCAAACAGTGGGGTTACCGGACCATCCGAATAGACGGTGAATGGTTCGGTCAGGGTTTGAAACCGAATATTGCTCCCTAAAATCGAATTAAACAGCGTCAATGTCAGTGGAAATGCCCGCCAGAGATTGCGGTCCGAAACCGAATCAAGCGCGGTTAAAATGGTGATTCGCAGTGGTTTGCGAACAATCCCCAAACTCAACAGCAAAATATTGGCAAACGACCGCATATTCTGGGGATTGGGTGTGACCTGAAACACTGCGTCGCGTTCCCGGCACACATCAGCCAGCATGGCATATTCCCGAAAATCGGCGTGCTGCGAGGGAATCGTCACACCGCAAAACTGGCCGCTCATCATATGCCAGGGCACCATATCAATTGAAATCCCGATACATCCGGCATCCAGGGCCTGGGTGGCAAGTGATTTCATCTGACTCAATTCGGTATCGGTGGCAACTGATTTCAGGCTGCGTTCAAGGCCCATCACTTCGGCGCGAATGCAGCTATGGCCCAGCAGCGGGGCAATGTTTGGTCCAAGCGGGAGACTTCGCAGATGTTCAACGTAGTCGCGCGGCGTGCTCCACGTTCCAGATGCTTTTAACCAGTTGCAAATCAATTCCGGTGACAGCGTTTCAACTCGTTGAAACATATCGGCCAGCATCGCGGGTTTGCCGACGGTAGCCGAAAGACTGCAATTGCCCATTACCACCGACGTGACGCCGTGGCGAACCGATTCAAGCAGTGCCGGTGCGATTTCAACTTCCAGATCATAGTGGGTGTGAATGTCGAGAAATCCAGGCGTGACCCACATTCCAGCGGCATCAATTGTCTCACGGGCTGGGGTATCAATTCGATCTGAAATTGCAACGACGCGGCCTTGTTCAACCGCGAGGCTGGCACGTTGAGGCGCAGACCCGAGGCCGTCAAAAATCAGGCCGTTGTGAATGAGAAGATCGAGCATTCGATATGTCTATTGCCTTGAAAATCTTGTATTGCCCCAAGCCCTCAGCCCTGGTTTTTATTATTTCCGTCGGCCAAGAACCCATCCGAGGAGTCCGCCAAGCACAATGCCTGCCGCCAGTGCGCCGCCGCCGATTTTGTAGAGCATTCCCTGAAATGTCTGAGTGACTGGATTGTCCATAAAATTCGCCCCAAAATGGACGCTCATGATTTTCCACTTGCCCTCATCTTTGACAACTGTCGCGGTCCAGCGGCTGGTCATGGTCCGGGTTTCACCATCGGCAAAGGTAAACGTGTCGGTTGACGTTCCCCAGCACACGCCGGTGTTGTCTCCGGCAAAGACCGTCAGCTTGTCAGCCACGGGTTTGAGCGAGATGTCTTTCAACACGGGTTTGTCACCGGAAAACAATGCGGCGTAATGCGATTTGAAGGAATTGAGGTCGGAAAATTCTTTTTGATCCACGGTTGTGATTGAAAACTGCCGGTATAAATGCGGTGCCAGCGCATCGAAATTTCGTGCGTTGAGGGCGTCGGTTGCGGTTTTTAACAGCGCACGAAGCTCTTCGTGATCCTGGTGGCGTTCTTCTTGAGCACTCAATGGGATTGCCAGCACGATCAAAAACAAACTGGACAATATGATCGGGGCAAAGCGGGCAAGAACTTTCGACATAGGTCCTCCGAAAGGTAGAAAGGGCGTTCAGTAAAAATTGTTCAAGGTTGAACAATACACTATCCCCAGTAGAATCAATTATTTACAGGAAGTAGTTTGCATTTTTTGAATCATTTAGACTGGGATGGTCACCGCACGAACCGAGGCCGAATCATACCGGAGATGGCAAGGTTGTGAAACCTTGCTGGAAGCTTCACCGCACGAAAGTTCCTGGAACACACCCTGATCAGTTACTCGTACCCACGACTTCATTCATCCGACGCGATCAATTCGATCTCTCGTCCGATTTCGATCCGCGTCAAATTCCAAAAATAATCCCCCGGTTTTCTTTGCTGTTGGAGGCTGTTATGAAGTTCCTTGCCCAATTGCAACTGGTTTGCGTGTTGATTGCACTTTTGCCGGTTGTGTCTCTGGCTCAAACCACCAAACTGGACGCTGCCACCCGGACTGCCAGCATCAACGCCATTTTGAAATGCCTGAACGAAAGCTATGTGTTTCCCGACGTTGCCAGGAAAATGGAAGCGGATGTCCGCGCCCGGATCGCTCGCAAGGAATATGATGCCATTGAAGATGGCCCGGCCCTGGCTCTGAAGCTGACTGAAGATTTGCGTGGTGTGAGCCACGATTTGCATATTCGCGTTGAATATTCGGCAGAGCCTCACCCGCCAGAGCCAGCCGGAAAGTTTGTCCCAACACCTGAGTACTTTGAGCAACTGCGTCGGAATTTGTCTCGTGAAAATTTTGGAATCACCAAAGTGGATATTCTCAAGGGCAATGTCGGCTATGTGGATTTTAAGTATTTTGCTCCGCCGGAAATTGCGGCTGAAACCTATGCCGCGTTGATGGGTTATCTGGCCAACACCGATGCCTTGATTATTGATGTCCGGGCCAGCAACGGCAGCATGTCACCAGATGCGATTCCGATGTTGTGTACTTACTTTTTCGAACAGCCTGTTCACCTCAATGATATTTACTGGCGCGACGATGACAGCACGCGACAGTTCTGGACCTGGGCGTATGTTCCAGGGAAACGCTATGTGAACAAGCCGATGTATGTTCTTACCAGTGGCAAGACATTTTCCGGCGCTGAAGAATTTGCCTACGATCTGAAAAATCTCAAGCGGGCCACTATCATCGGCGACCCAACCGGTGGCGGGGCCAATCCGGGTGGGCCGCGCCAGGCAACCGAACATTTTTCCGTCTGGATTCCCCATGGTCGTGCGATCAATCCGATTACCAAAACTAACTGGGAAGGAGTTGGCGTCGAACCAAACATCAAAATCGCTCCGATTCAGGCCCTCCACACAGCCCACACACTGGCTCTCAAAGAACTGATTTCAAAAACCACGGATCCTGGCTGGAAAGCAAATCTCACCGCCGCTCTCGCCGAACTTGAAGAAAGCCCGATCAAAATCAAAACCTTCACCTTCACCTTGAAAGGCTTTGAATCGGCCAGATCAATCACCGTGGCCGGGAGTTTCAACTTCTGGGCGCCACGCGCCAACCCCCTCACGCGACAAGGCAACACCTGGGTAGCCAAAGTCGAAATCACCCCTGGACGCCATACTTACAAATTTGTGGTGGATGGAAAGTGGATTCTCGATCCTGGAAACCCGAAGACAACCACCGAGGGACAGTATTCAAACTCGGTGCTGGTGGTTGAGTGATACAGAGCGAGTCGGGAGTAGCGAGTTGCGAGGAGTGTCAGAAAGAGCGAGTTGTGAGCCCATTTTTAGGTGGTGCTCTGGCGTTCAATAAAAATTGTTCAAGGTTGAACAATTGGTTATGTGGCTCACTTTCAATACCTTACAAGAATGAGTTTGCACTCTGTCAACGCTTGATTCAACATTCCGGCGTTTGGTACACACCACACAAGTTTTGTCAGGATCAGGAGAAAAAACGATATACCGGCCATCATAAGTCTTGGGTTAGGTGGCGCCCTGCCAGGCGAACCCACCAAATCCGAAGTTTTGGACCATCTGGCTGCCTTTGCGGCCTATGATTTCATCACCAACTTTTATGAAATTGTTGAGGATGAGTTGTATCAGATTTCCAGGAAGGATGGGGAAACCAAAATCACGCTTGTCCATCCAGAAGAAACGCTTCCAGGCTGGAGTCCCTATCAATGTATTGAGCGCTACACGTACCCGGAATGGTACCAGGCCATGTTTGCGACCTGGAATTCACGCCCTGGCGGCGATATCACCTATCGCGACTGGTCAAATGTTGAATATTCAGTGTTTGTTCCGTTTTATGAAGGCCGGTCCCGGTGGGTGAGTGTTCCTCCACTGACCGACAAACTGGGTGTCATCGGAGTCGAGGCAGGCATCTGTATTGGCCAGGAACTGAACCTGCCCAGTTATTTCATCCGGACGCTGGATGTGGCAAATGAATTTGTTTTCCTGGTGCGGATTTCAGGCTAAATCTGCTTTTGGGTTCCGGGCTTCCGGGTTCCAGGTTCAACGACGGAAAGGACGAAAAGGACAAAAGGGACGAAAAGGACATAAATGCTACAGGACGTAGGTGTGTTGAATCAGTTCCCTTTCGAAAACCCTGAACCCTGAACCCTGAACCCTGAACCCTGAACCCTGAACCCTGAACCCTGAACCCTGAACCCTGAACCCTGAACCCTGAACCCTGAACCCTGAACCCTGAACCCTGAACCCTGAACCCTGAACCCCGTCATCGGCAATCGTAATCAGGTCGGCCAGGGCCGTTTGTGGATCCAGGCCATGGTTGCTGGCATCAGGTTCATACTTTTCAAAATACACCCGAAGCGTTGCGCCCTTCGTTCCAGTGCCTGAGAGCCGGAAGACAATCCGCGAACCGTCGGTAAATCCAATTCTGACACCTTGTTTCTGGCTCACGCTCCCGTCCACCGGGTCGGTGTAGCTAAAATCATCGGCATATTCGACCTGATAGCTTCCAAGTGTTTTTCCTGGCATTTCGCCCAGGGCCGCCCGAAGTTGATTCATCAGTTGATTGGCTGGTTCGATGGCGATTTCTTCATAATCGTGCCGGGAGTAGTAATTCCGGCCATAGGTTTGCCAGTGTTCGCGGACGATTTCAGCCACCGATTGTTTTCTCACCGCCAGGATATTGAGCCAGAAAAGCACCGCCCACAGGCCGTCTTTTTCGCGAACGTGATTTGAGCCCGTGCCAAAACTCTCTTCGCCGCACAGGGTAGCCGTGCCGGCATCCAGAAGATTCCCAAAGAATTTCCATCCGGTTGGCGTCTCAAAACAATTGATTCCAAGTTTGGCTGCAACCCGGTCCGCTGCCTGACTGGTTGGCATTGAGCGTGCCACGCCGGCGATGCCGTTCCGGTAGCCAGGCACCAGGGTCGCATTAGCTGCCAGGACCGCCAGACTGTCACTCGGAGTGACAAAGAAGTTTCCTCCGAGCACCATGTTCCGGTCGCCGTCGCCATCTGAAGCCGCACCAAAATCCGGCACGTCATCACCAAACAGCTTTTCAACCAGTTCGTGGGCATACACCAGATTTGGGTCTGGATGTCCATTGCCGAAATCTTCAAGCGGGATGCCATTCATCACGGTGCCGGCTGGGGCACCCAGGCGATGTTCAAAGATTTCACGCGCATACGGGCCAGTGACTGCGTGCATCGAGTCAATTGCCATTCGAAATGAACCAGACGTGACCAGCTCGCGGATGGCCGCAAAATCAAAGAGTGTTTCCATCAATTCGGCATAATCCGCCACTGAATCAACCACTTCAACGGCAGTGTTTCCAAGCGTTGATGTTCCCAACTGGTCAAGATTAATGTCGGGAGCATCGAGGATTTGGTATTCAGCAATCGTTTTGGTGCGGGCAAAAATGGCTTCGGTCACTTTTTCCGGTGCCGGGCCGCCGTTGCTGATGTTGTATTTGATTCCGAAATCACCATGTGGCCCGCCGGGGTTATGCGAAGCGGAAAGGATAATGCCTCCGAATGCATTGTACTTGCGGATGATGCACGATACTGCGGGTGTTGAGAGGATACCGCCTTGACCAACCAGGATTTTTCCCCAGCCGTTGGCCGCGGCCATTTTCAAAATGGTTTGAATGGCGTGGCGGTTGTGATACCGGCCATCTCCGCCAAGCACCAGAGTTTGGCCAGAAAAACCTTCGAGCGAATCAAAAATGGATTGAACAAAATTTTCCAGATAGTGCGGTTGCTGAAAGACCGTCACTGCTTTGCGCAGGCCCGAAGTACCGGGCTTCTGGTCAGTAAACGGCGTTGTCGGAAGGGTCCGAATATCCATAGAGTTACACCAGGGAGGGGTTCCTTTCACGTGTAGGTTTTTTGTTTGGGTTCGACTGGGCCGAGCCCATTGGTTCTTATCCCGAAGGGATGGAGCCATGTGAGCCGGTGGTCAGCGTTGCTTTGAACGCGCCACCACCGGAAAGGGGTTGGATTTCTCTCTGACCGCACGGCCCGCGCCCTTGCGGGGCGCGGGCCGTGCGGGTGCAGATTGAGGGTTGCGCCGAGATCCGGTGGTAGCTCCCCAAACCTCGCAACCGACCGGCTCATCTTACTCCATCCCTTCGGGATGAAATCAAAAAACCTACACGTGAAAGGGGAGGGGTTCAGGTTCATAAGCGCCAGAATAAGGAAAATTGAGTGTGTTTGAGACAAAGAAAAGGGGAGACACGGAGATAAGGGGACACGGAGATAAGGGGACACGGAAACCATCCCACAGAGGTTGTCAGTTTGAATCAACTCCGGTTGGGAGCGGCGGAATCATGCTCTCAACTCTGTCTCCGTGTCGCCTTGTCTCCCCAGCTCCTTGTCTCAAACAGGCTCACATTTCCTTCTCCTGGCGCTTATGCCCCTGACCCCTGACCCCTAAATTCAGGCTTTTTCCGCCTTGCGGCGTTCGGGAAGAATTCCTT
>JACQXX010000141.1 GCA_016208495.1 Acidobacteriota bacterium
GGTGTATTACAATTTTGCCCGTCCTCATTTGAGTCTGCGTCTTCCTCTGCCTGACTCTGAGCGTCGCTCCTCGGGTGTGATTCATCCCAAATGGAAACCCCGGACCCCAGGGATCGCCGCTGGGTTAACCGACCATGTCTGCACCTTTCGCGAGCTTTTAACCGCCAAATTTGAGCCGATTCAGAATCACAGTATTAGCCGATGAGCACCCAAATTCCCGATTGGCTTCAAAATCCATCGCCAGCTTCCCCTGGGTCGGAGCAATCAACGAATACAGCGTTTTAGCTTCTTTGCGGGTTCCAGGTAACCGGGTCAGGGTGAACCCAGTTGAGGACGATGTAGGGCTGGTGTTCTCAAGTGCTTTCAGGGCAGTGAGATTGCGCGTGGCAACCTGAGTGGACTCGGGTTGGCCGGGTGCGGGCGATGGATTGACGGTTGAAACAACGCGCACATCTTCTTTGGAAAAGACTGGATCCGCCAGAATCGCGAGCTTTTTCGGCGCCGGTTGACGAGTTGCGGTCTCCTGCCTCAGAACCGCCAGGGTCGAAGCCGAGGGCAACGTTATAATTTCATTGTGTTCAATCAAATACGACCATTTCGGGTTCGTCGGCTGGGGTTCAGTCGCTTGAGGAACCGGCAATGCGGCAAATGGAATCAAGTGCAGGGCACCATCCGGCACAATCACGACTCGCTTTGTCCCAAGCTGGCTTCTCACCGGCCCCAGAATCATTTGACTCAAGACCAGCATGGGGTTCATTTCAGGCTCAGTGTTTTGAGTTTGTGCGGCGTTGTCAGTTGGCGACTTTACTGCAGATAGATTTCGCACAGATGGTTCTTTCACCGAAACAGATTCATATGCCTTTCGAGCCAGGTCATTGATGACTTCCTGTTTTGGAAGCTCGTAGACCTCAATTTCAGCCGGTGATACAACCCATACATAACTCACCTTTTCTCCCAGATGATATTCCAAAAGGATGGTATCCGGTGCCAGGACTTGAGCCTGGATTTGTTTGAGCGACAATGGTTGAGGTTCGGTGAGCGCACTGTAGCGCGGGCTGGCTTGTCGAATCTGATTTCGCACCTGCTGGTATTCTTCCCTGTACTGAGCGATTTCTTTTTCAGCCGCCTGCAGACCTTCGGCACTGGTTTTTCGAGTTTTAAGCGACAACAGACGATTGGATTTATCCTGTAGCAACTGCTTCAAATTCCGCTCTTGTTCAAGCAACTTCGGATCAACCCCCTGACGAATATCAATCCGGCTTTCATTGATCAGATCAAGCAACCCACGGGCATGGGCTCGTTCGCTGATCTCAAAAGCTGTCGCCAGAAAGTGGGCGGCTGGTTGCTGCTGGTGGGAGCGAATTAACAAATCAAGGTAGATATCATAATACTTTCGAATGGTGGCAAAATATGAAGTTCGAAACTGGTCACTTGTTACGTTTGACCGAATTTTTTCAACCAGTTGCAGAGCATGTTCGATGTGTTGAAGCGCAACGCCCAGGTTGCCCCGATCACGTTCGACAGTAGTCAGCAAACCAAATACCTGGGCCAGTGTCGCAGGTTCATTTAACACCTGACGGAGTTCAAGTGCTTTCTGGAACATCACCAGCTTCTCCTCGGAGTTTTCGGTGAGTTTTCCTTTTTGAACATAGTAATTGGCCAGTGTAGATCGATCTCCAGTTTGAGTGGAAATGGTAAATCCCTGTTCAAGAATTTCCAGTGCTCTGGCCTGATTTCCACCCTGGATGTGCGCTGTTGCCAGATCAAGCATGATTCTGGCCTGTTGCACCTGATTTTTGGTCTCTTGAGCCAAAACCTGAGCCTGTCCCAAAAAATCCAGAGCTTTGGATGTCTGATTGGTCTCCAGAAAAACCCTTCCTAAATTGAAGAGGGCCAGGGCCTGAGTGAGCTGGTCTTTTTCGGAACTTGATATTTCAAGTGCTTTTTCAAAATGTTCAATTGCCCGGGCAGAATCCCCTAACGTTAAGTAAATCTTACCAATATTGTTGTGGGTGATCCCGATTGGGCGTTTATTAATGAGCGTTTTTTGGAATGGTATAGCCTCAAAGTAATATTCAAGTGCTTTTTGTTCTTCTCCCAGGTCATCATACACCCGGCCCATATTATTTAAGGTGGCAGCAATTCCAGCATTAAACTCCAGTTTCTTTGCCAGAGGGAGCGATTTTTGATAACACTCAAGGGCCTTTTGCTTTTCACCAAATCGGTTATAAGCCACCCCAATCGCCAGGTAAGTCATGGTAACGCCCACCTGATTTCCCAATTTTTCATTGATTTTCAACGATTGCAAATACAGGTCTAATCCTTTTTGGTCTTCATTGTTTGATAATGCTGCTTGACCCATTTTTTCCAGTATTAAGGCCTGGCTGAGTTCATCGTTGAGCGCCAGGTAAATCTTGAGTGCCTGGGCGTAGGCTTCCTGTGCGTTTTGGATTTGGGTGGCGAGCAACCAGATGTGCCCCATCAGTGCATAGGTACTTCCCTGATCTTCAATTTGATTCAGTGTCTGGTAGGTACGCAGAACGGTCTTGAGTTGAGCAATGGCCTGTTCTAAGGCTTCTGGGGTCTGGGTATTGTACAAACTTTGGGCTTTGTAATAATCATCGTCAGCAGCAAGCAGCAGGCGATCATTTTCCGTCGGTTGACGGATCACCGTTTCGATCACGTAATCACCAGCAGAAGCTGGGGTATACCCTTTGACCTGTACCCGATACAAGCCATCATCCTTAAGAAGCAGACGCACATTTTCCTTGCCTCTCCCCATGACACCGTTCTGGGAGATCAGCTTTTTCCCATCCGGAGCAAAAACCTCAACCACAAGGTTCACCCCTTTTTCTGTCACCCATGCCGCCATGAAGTGTTCAGCTTTGCCCTGAATTGTGTAGCGATGCAATTCCTCAGGCTTGAAGCTTCGCTCAACCGGCGTTCCGGGTTGGAGTTCCTGGATTGGCGCCAGAGCGGGTGGCGGTTCCTGGATGGAAATTGCCGACGCTGCAGTGACTGACTTTACGGGTTGAAATCCAAGACCGGTCAATACCATCAGTAAGCAAACAAGAGCAAAGCGACGACCTCGACTGGCGTTCATTGGGCACACTCCTGATATTGATGAAGGGAAAATGAAGAATTGAGATGAGTATTGGGGTCACCAACCCTCGACTCAGGGTTGGGTGTGAAGAGCAGATGTCGTGATCGGAGGGACTATCGCATTCTGACTTTTAGGAAGCAACTGAATCTGGTTCAGGCTTTTGGTTCCTGATCGTGGTACACGCCCTGGATTGGCAGCAGATGGTATCCAAAATATATCGCTAATGTAAGTGGAGCGAATCAAAGATGGTAGCGCAAAATCAAAGCCCGTCACCTTCATTGAGAAGGTGACGGGTTTTTGGCTGTGAATAATTGTTTTTTTGGTCAGGCAGGTGGATGTTCAAGCCGGGCAAGCCGCTGGGCGTGATCAATGGTCAGCATGGTCAAAACCGCAAACTTGTCTTTGAGTTCTGATTGCCACTGTTCCTGCATCTTCGCAAAGTGGGAAAGTTGATCTTCAACTGATGAAACCCGCTCGGTCAGGGTATTTAAACTTCGTGTAACGGTACTCAGGGTTTGGGTAATCGAAACAAGCTGATCCTGGGTTTTTTCCTGTTTTTCAGTAACCCGGCCAACCATCTCCTTCAGGACTTCAATATCCACACTGAACTTCGCCTGCTGGGTCAGTATGAATTCCATTGTGTGTTCCATTTCCTCAAATGTCATTGCATCACCTCAGATTCTACCATTTTGGAATGAAACGGTCGTATCAGAAAACAGTCAAGCTATTCATTCAAATAAACTTAGTGAACTACTGACTACTGACTACTGACTACAAACTGGTATTATTTTGTCTCTGACGTGGCAGGTGCCACCTTTTCGCTTTTGCCAGCTCTGGTTTTCTTATTTCGAACCAGTCGGGTGGTGACTCGCGGCTCCATGGCCTGCATTGCAACCAGGACATTTTGGGTGGCGGCAATGGCACCACGTGGAACGCGCAGGTGATACCGCCCCGGAGGCGTGATGTCTCGGAGCAACTCTGGATTGAGGCTGCGTAGCGTGTCGAGCGGAATCCCCGCCGTGTCAGACAACAACCGCAGGTCAATCGAAGCCGTCAACGGCATGCTTTCATAGGAAATCGGGGCTTCGGGCTTGATGTTGCCCAGACCGTAGTTTTCCGGATGTTTGGCAATCAGAATGATCGACAGAATGATCGGGACGTAGTTGCGGGTTTCCTGCGGAAGCAGCCCTTGTCGGTGGAGCGACCAGAAATCTTTGTTCTTGCTGCGGGCCAGGGCGCGGTCAACGTTTCCTTCGCCACAATTATAGGCCCCCATCGCCAGCAACCAGTCACCGTACCGGTTATAGAGCCAGCGCAAATAGCGGGCGGCAGCACGAGTAGGCTGCTCGATTCCGCCGCGTTCGTCCATATAGCTGTTTTGCACCAGCCCAAAGCGTGAACCGGTTGATGGAATAAATTGCCAGATCCCATAAGCCGCCGCGGTCGAAAGCGCGTTGTTGCGCCAGCCAGATTCAGCCTGGGCCAGCCAGATCAGATCAAGCGGGACTTTTTCTTCGGCAAAAATCCGACGCGCCAGGTGGAAATACTTCCCTGCGCGCCGAAGTCCCGACACCATCGTGGGGCGGCCTTTCTGACCGGTGAAGAACCGCACAAACGACCGGACTTCCGGGGTGTCTGACACGGCGTCGAAATCCAGGTCACCCAAAATCTGATCGCTTCCGCCCTGAGTCTCGTCAATTTCAACCTGAGCCAGCAAATCGAGCGGCGACGGAGCAAATGTTTGCTGCCCCCAACCGACTTCGGTGTCCTGCATCTGGATATCATATTGCCGGATGCGCTCAATTAACTGCACATAGTAGGCATACAGCACCGGATGCGAATGCACCCCAACGCCGGATTCAAACAGATAGTCAACCGAGAGATTGAAATATTCGCGGGCTGTCTGGAACCGACCTTCGTCAAATGCCTGAGTACCAAGAAAGAAATAGTTTTCAGCCCGCTGGGTCATTTGGGTCACCCACGGCGGAGTCTGGCCATTGCCGGCTGCTGGAAGTGCCGGAACATAGCTGCTGCTGTTGGATTGAGGAAGCTGGTCGGCGGGTGCTTGCTGTGCACTGGCCACCATGGGAAACAGGCTATTGGCCACAATCAGGCAAATGAGAATGAAAATAGATTGCGTGTGGCGTGAAGAGGAACGGGGTTCCTCAAAAAGTCTCGAAAAGTGCATGTTGGCTTATCTCAGAAATGAATGGATTTGGCAGTGAGGTTATGGTTTTTGGTAACGCCCGAGCGTACGAAAAGTTTCCACTGCGGCAAATATTGAGTAATGCAAATCAAGGACCAGGGTTCAGGGTTCAGGGTTCAGGGTTCAGGGTTCAGGGTTCAGGGTTCAGGGTTCAGGGTTCAGGGTTCGAAAGTATTGATTCCGAAGTACCAGGCACCAGTCACCTGGCACCAAAGGCGAAACGATACTGCATGTTGGCTTCAATTGCCAAACTCGATCAGGACTTTTGTTCCGTTGTTGCAGGGCCGGATGGTGTTGCCTGAACGCAGAAGTGACGGGATTCCGACGGGATCCAACGATTTGCGCAACTTTTTGACCACCTTGCAGCTCTAACCAGATAGTCCGAACTCATTCCCCTGAAATTTCAACCATTGTGAGGACCATTTGAATATGTCAGTTCCTGCTGTACGTCGCTTTACGTTCGCGTTCTGGCTTGTTTTTTGGGGACTACTGGCTGGCTCAGGACAGGCTCTCGGAGCGCAATCCGGGCCAATTCCGCCGATTCAATCCGGATATGGTGCCAACGGCCCCTACTCCATCAAAGTTGAAACTCTCCCCAGCCCCCAATTTTCCGGCCAAAACGTCACTGTTTACTTCCCAACCGAAACAACTACCCCTTTACCCGTCGTGTTTTTCGCCCACGGGTTTGGAGCGATCAATCCCCGGACCTACGAACCGTTCATCAAACACATCGCCAGCCGTGGCTACATTGTCGTCTATGCCCCCTATCCGGTTACCAGCCCAACCATTCAGGAACGCTATCAGGTGTTGCTGGCCGGATTTGTGGAAGCAGCCAGTACCTATCGCTCCCGTATGGATTTAAGCCGGGTTGGTTTTGTCGGGCATTCGTTTGGCGCAGGTGCGACGCCAGCCATTGCCTACCAGGGAATCACCCAGCAGGGTTGGGGATCCGCCGGCGTGTTTCTGTTTATGCTGGCACCCTGGTATTCCTATGACATCACGCCTGAACAACTGAGCAATTTCCCGCCTCAAGCCAAACTGATTGTTCAGGTCTATGATGACGACACCGTCTGTGACCACCGTATGGCCAAAGATATTTTCACCCACATTTCGATTCCTGACAGTGAAAAAGACTATGTTGTGTTATTCAGCGACAGGTCCGAAGCGCTGGATTATCAACTCAAAGCCGATCATGTGACCCCAACGGCAACCAACCCCGGTCGTTCAGGAGACCGATCCAACGCGCTTGATTTCTATGGCGTCTGGCGGTTGTTTGATGCCCTGGCCGAATACACGTTTCAGGGTACCTCCGATGCCAAAATTGTGGCACTGGGAAATGGAAATGTTGATCAATCGAATATGGGCACCTGGCCGGCGCCTGAAAATCGTCCGGTCAAGCCGCTTCTGGCAACAGATTCGCCAGTTATCACCCATCCGGAAAGTGATTTTGCTTATGGATTCAGCAATGTGCTCAATCCCCGGCGCGGATTCGGAGACGTCAATACCACATCACCGGTCGTTTCAAATGTCACTTTATCAAATACAAAGATTATCAGACGAAGAGACTCAACTGTGACTATCACCTGGACTTCAACTGACGATCAGCAGGTGATTTCCCACGATCTCAGCTTTGCCAGCAATGGCACTGACTTTTCCACTGGGATTGTTTCGGGTCTTTCTGGCACGACTCAGGCATTTACCTGGAGCCTCCCCACCGATATTGAACCAACCAAAACCGGTGTGGTCAAAGTCATCGCCCAAGACGCAGCGGGAAACTCCGGTCAGGCACTGTCGGGGAAAATAAAAATCAGATAAGTTATATCAGTTTGTAGTCAGTAGTCAGTAGTCAGTAGTTCACTAAGTTTATTCGATTGAATCACTTGACTATTCTCTTATACTGGAATTTCATTGCAAGTTGGTATTCAATGAAGGAATGCCCAAACACACAATTTTACTCTGTTGCGGAAAGGTCGGCTTTCGCCCGAATGGGCGCCGGAAAGTAGCCGGCGTGGAAGCCTGCGTTGAGGCGCGCCTGCCGGAATACAATTGATTGTTCCTTGTTCAAAGCCGTGGTGAAATGCGCTCCACGGCCTCTTTTGATGTCATGACCGGAATGACTTCAAAATCAACCAGATCGCTCCAGTTCCCGATCCATTCGTCAAGCAATGCCCGGTCTTCGGTTTCCATCACCTGATAACAACAGTGGAAGTGCTCGTCTACCCAGCTTGAGACGTAGTTGAGCCCTTCCGGTGCGAGTCGCCCGTTCTCTCTGAAACGGCGATACACCAGCAGGGCGTCCTGGTTTTTGAAGCGTTCGATCACCATGTACAGCATAGAAAATACAGATTCCTCAGCGAGAGTAAGCAAGCTGCCTGAATTTACCTGGCTGGCTCTGAAATCAGCGAAGGAGATGCCAGCCAGGCGTCTAATTTCTGACGCAACACCGGAAAGGTTTTCATTCCCCAAATCGTGTCTTTGGATTCATTGTCGGAAAACATCATCAGGGTTGGGATTTTTGCAAGTTCGAACCGACCGACACAGTCACGATTTTTATCAACATTGATCTTGACGATTTTGACCCGCCCGGCGAATTCGGCGTCCAATTGTTCGAGAACGGGGATCAACGCCCGGCAGGGACTGCAACACGGAGCATAAAAATCAACGAGCACTGGTTGATCTGATTCAAAAACTTCGGATTCAAAACTTTGGGTAGAAATCTCTTTGACTGGCATACATGAAAACTCCTGCGATACTGAGGTTCAAATTGCTCCCTGGACGGTCAGGTGATCCGAAAGCTTTTTCTTCGGAATGTAAATCTGTCTGAATGACTATTTCCCAGGCAAATGTGATGCCAACCCCTTGAGATTTGTTCCCTCCCGGTCCGAATGGATCCGGGAAACCTTCAATCTTGACTTGCCTGCCTTGATCCTGATCTGGAGAACTACAGCTAAACCTTTGAACAACCTGGACTTCCCTGGCATTACCCAACCTGATTCCCAAAGCCTGAACTGTGAATCAACCGCATCATACTCCAAGCCGATTTTGTTTCACAACTGCTTCTTTGGCGGAATGAATCTCGCCGAATGTAATTTAAAACATACAATTAAATTACTTTTTAACCTTCTATTCAAAGAGGCCCCTAAGGGATTGTAAAAAATCAACTTCCCGTTTTTGTTTGGGGGCAGGTATTTGAATTGAGCATCCGAACGGCACTACTTCACGGTGCAAAACCAAAACCTGGACGTAACAGGACGCCCGTGCTCCCAGGAGCTTATTTTTTAACGCCCTCTAAGTTGTTGATAAAAATGTATTTCCCTCAGCCTTCAGCCCCTTACCTTTAGCCCCAAATGCAATGGCGGCAAAAACGTCAGAATTGAAAAACCTGGATTTCCCCAAATCCCAGGCCCTAAATGGACGCTTTGTCGAAATAGTGCAACTTCCGAGTGTATTTTTTGTGAGCGGCTGCGGCTACCTGACGCACCTCTTCCACCGGGTCACTGGTCGCCAATCGGAGGAGTTCATCCAAAACCTGTGGATCTTCTGAATAATAGCCAACCGTTTCAGCCGCTTTTGAGCGAACAAATACATCTTCATCAGAAAGTAATTTTGGCAATGCCCAGGCAAGCTGTTGTTCGGTAAACCAATTCACCCCCATCATCGCTGCAATCTTCCGTACCCAAGGATACTCAGCCTGTAGCAAAATCAAGTAGGCTGCCACTTTATATTCCACTCCTGGCTGACTCAATTCCCTGGCTGCTCTAATTCGCATACCTGAAGTTTCTGGCAACATTCCTACCAACACATTCGCCGCAGCTTCAATTCCCACCCGTTGACTCAATCCCTCTAGTGCCGCATCCTCCGACTTCCGCCGTAGCATACCTAGCACCGGTGTAAACCTGGAGGTTGGTTTTTGTTTGGTATTATCAGACAAGTTTCCAAAGGCTTGCCTGATCGCTTCCTGGTATGGCATTACCTCCGGTCGTTCTTGCTGATTCATCGAATCCAACCAGTTATTGAGTTTTTTTGAATGCTCATCCTTCAGTTTTTTCACATAAGCCAGCCCGCGTGCCCGTAATCTCAAATTGATGTAAGTCAATGATTCTGGGAGATTTTCAAGCGCAGCATAAAGCATCTCCGGCTTTGAAACCAAACCCAATGTCATCGGAAGGACTTCGAGCTTGTCAGTAAACTCCGGGTTGAAAAAGGCGCGGCAAAAGAGTTTTTCAAAGTTGGGATGGATGGCTAGCGCAACAGCGGCCAGATATTCCTGAATCGTTAAGTGTGAAAAAGCAAAGACATTCGGGCCGACTTCGCGAAGCAATGGCGTGGCCTGTGCATCTTCTGCCAGATGATACGGGTCAACCTCTGAGTGAAATTTTCTGGCTAGCTTCACCAGTTCGTCGCCGGTAAATACCAGCCGTTTTGAAAGCCCGTCTGTTTCCTGTTCAAAAAATCGCTCAAAGGCCACAAATTGGAGAAATTCACGTTTGAGTGCGCCCTTTGGGTCATCCAGATGGAACCGTTTCACTCCTTTTTCAGCATCAAGCACGGTCACAAAATCAAAAACAATCCGGCGATAGAGTTCCAGTTTGCTGCTGATGACCAGTTCCTGGTTGGTAAACAGATTGGCAATCACCGCGAGCATAAACGGTGACCGGGCCAGGTCCCGCATATCGCGATGCCGCACAAATTCCTGGTTCAACTTCTTGGCGACAGCTTCACCCTGGTAATGTTCCAGAAAGGCAACAATTTGCTGGTCATTGAGCGGCGCGATTTCCATTGCTTCCAAATGAGCCAGCGGCTGAAACGTGAACGGGCGCGAAGACACAATCACGACGTTTTTTGAACTTTGCACCTGGGCATATCCTTCGATCAATTGCCGCAACGGATCAAAAAACGGACGGCCTCCGATTTCATCCAGCCCATCAAGGCACAGCACCACGTTTCCTTGTTTCCACGATTCCAGAAAAGCGCTATGAAGTGCAGTGTGTTCAGCAGCAGTCAGTCCGAGATGTGACTGAATCAAGGGTACAATTCCATAGTTAAAAGCAAATTCGGCCAAACCGTCACCGGTCGGTTCACCAGCTTTGTCAGGCAGAGCTTTGAGTTCGATAAATACCGGCCACCGCTGGTCTTCCTGAGCAGCTTTGTTGGCCAGATACCGGAGCAGCGTGCTTTTGCCGCTCCCTGGTGCTCCGGCGACAAACACTCGTTTGCCGGCAGTCAACAATTCGTCAGGTTTGACGGTACGCCGGGTTTTGACTCTGGTTTTTGACGATTTGGCGTCCTCTTCTTCACCTTCGTCTTGATTCTTAACACGGCGAAACCAGTCACGCCGCTCACGAAGGGCAAGATCCATCAGACCTTCCCACTCCGCCCGAACACAGGGAGACTCGTATTCCTCAAAAATCGTCAATTCGACAAAGACTTTTTCAAGCGGATGGGTATTTCGGTCTCCAAACAGCCGAACTTTGCCAATCGTGTCAGCCAGCAAGGCGCGGTATTGCCCAAACAGATCTTTTGCCGGAGATGAACCACCCGCAGAAGGCTCAGGCGTTGACGGCGTGCCTGATGCCGGAATGAAAGGCTTTGGGAAACGTTCGTTCAAATCCCAGGTGAATGGCCCTGGTTGCGGGCGATTAAAACGCGGGTCAAGTGTCCAGGCCGTAATTGTCGGTTCATACCGCCGCAAGTAGGCTCGTCCTTTTCCAGTTTGAAAATCCAACTCGACCAGATTGTAGCCGTTGTACCACTGGCTTCCGCCGTAAGCCGAACCAGCGGCAATTTCTGAACATCGTTGCGGTCCGCCAACACCACGCAAATTGAAATGTGTTTCGTGCAAATGCCCGCTCAGGTGGAAGTCACACCGGGTTTCAATTTGTTGCTGGCACAGCCGTTCGTCCCATTCCGGCAGCCACGAGAGCGGGTGATGGGTCAGGGCGAGGATAAAATCACGACTCCAACTGCCGTGCTGTTCAATCACATTCAGTGCCTGCTGGATTTGTTCGTAGCCCAGCAGCAACTTGCCTTTGTCTTCTCCGTCACGTCCAAGCCAGGCCGTGTTGAGCCCAACGACCCACAATTTTTCAAATGGAAGTGCGCCCTTTGGAAACTCAACCGGGCAGGTGTAGGCACAGGGTACAATCTCCGGTGTGCAATGTGGGAAATGTGCCGTGACAAACTCAACATAGGCTGTGTGTTTGAGCAACAACCGTTCGCGGTCATCCTGAAAATCGTCCCAGGTTAAAAACTCGGTCACGAATTTCTGGGCGTTCTCACCAGCGGGAGGCGCAATCAGTTCTTCCTGGAATTTTTTGAGGGCAATGCTTTTGATTTGGGAACGGTCTACGTCGTGGTTGCCGGGAATGAGGAAAATGCGGGAAGGCTCAACGTCAGCGGCTTCCTGGAGCTTCTCCAAAAACGGAAGCGCGTAGCGCTGGTACTGGTCGAGCTTGCCGCTCCAGGCAATGTCTCCAGTGATGAAAATCAGATCAGGAGCAAGCTGGTCCCGTTCGCGAAGCTGGCGAACATCATCAATCAGACGATTGAGGACGGCGTTTCGTCCAGTTCCCTGTGTCTCTCCGAAGTGAATATCGGACAGATGTAACCACGACAACGTGCCGTCTTTACGGAGTTTTGGGACGGTGACCATTGACTTGTCTCCAGACACTGCAGGTTAATTCGGAAAAACATCGGAATGTTACGGCAGTATAGAAGAAAACCCGAAGACAAGAAACGTTAAAGCCATTCTTTTCTCCGTTGCGGAAAGGTCGGGTTTCGCCCGGATGGGCGGTGGAGAGTAGCCGGAGGGCAGCCGGCTTTGCGGCGCACCCTCCGGTTATCAGTCAGCCTCCGCTTCGCGCCCGGATGGGCGCTGGACCAGAAGCGCCACATCTCCGTTCTCTCTTAAAACGAAACCCTCTTTTTCCAGCGCCCATCCGGGCGCGAATTTATCCCAACTTGCATTCCGGTGGGCGCGCCTCGAAGCAGGCTTCCACACCGGCTACTTTCCACCGCCCATCCGGGCGAAAACCGATTTCCATCGCTATCGGGGTGAAAACCGACCGTCCCACATCAGAAAGAAGACAAGCTAAAGCTTGAACTCTGTACTTTTTAAATGGTTATTCTTCGCCAAACCTTCGCATCAACCGGCGCACGAGTGGTGCGGGTAACCCGACAATATTCAGGTAATTGCCTTCAATCCGATCAATAAACGGAGCGATGAGCCCTTGAATCGCGTAGGCACCGGCCTTGTCGAAAGGCTCTCCGCTGGCGATGTACCACGAAATCCAGTCTTCGGTGAGTTCATCAAACCAGACTCGGGTGAGTTCGACATCTGATTCAGTCTGGTTGAGACCCGTGTGATGCACCGCCACGCCGGTCAGCACCTGGTGTTCGTGCCCGCTTAACAGACGCAGCATTCGTCGGGCGTCTTCGGCGTCTTCCGGCTTGGCCAAAATTTCATCATCCGCCACAACCGTTGTGTCGGCGCCAATGACCAGTGCGGGTTCATCACATTGAATCGCCTGGGCTTTGGTTCGCGCCAGCCGAAGCACATATTCCGCCGGGGTTTCTCCGGCAATGACTGATTCATCTACATCAGCCGCACGAATTTCAAAATCAAGCCGCGCCTTCCGAAGAATCTCGGACCGACGCGGCGAACCTGAAGCAAGAATGGTCTTTAAAGCCATAAGTCAGTAGTCAGTAGTCAGTAGTCAGTAGTCAGTAGTCAGTAGTCAGTAGTCAGTA
>JACQXX010000142.1 GCA_016208495.1 Acidobacteriota bacterium
AGAAACATCAACGGCTGACTTGATCGTGGCGGTTGGGAACCAGTTGCTATTGTTCCAGGAAAGGAGCTTACTGGCTGGAAATGAATTGAAAGCCGACCACACCCAATCAGTGCCATTTGTGACCAAAGCCATTGCGACCGGGCAGTTTTATCAAAACCGGCCACAACAACTGGCACTCTTGACCGATGAAGGTCACCTGATGGTTGGAACACCTGATTCCAGTGAGTTTACGGTGCGCGGGCAATGGACCGGGGCAACATCACTGGTGACCGCACGGGTTTCAACAACCGGATCGGATGATCTGGTGGTGTTGGACCAAACGAATCAACTCCACATTGTTCTGGATCAAGAAAGTGAGTCAGTGGCCAAACGGACGATGAGCAGCAACCCGGTGGCTCCGGTGACCTTTGACACTCAACGTGCCCCGGTGGCCGTGCTGCCGATGCGGCTCAACGTAGATGGATTGAACGATCTGGTGATTCTCCGCGCCGGAGACCCCCAGCCAGCCGTTGCTTTAACCGCACCGGTTCACACCTTTGTCATCAACACCGCCGATGCGTCATCAAGTTCTGGGGATATCAATCCTGGGGATGGAATCTGTCGGGATTTTAATGGGAACTGTTCCCTGGGTGCGGCAATCGGCGAAGCTAATGCCAGTCCCGGCGCCGATTTGATCACCTTCAATATTGCACCCGGCGGGCCTCAAACCATCCGGTTTGATTCTCTCTTCGGGGCTATTTTGAATCCAGTTTTCGACTTTACCGAATCCGCCACGCTTGATGCCACCACCCAACCCGGATTTGCTGGAACACCGATTATTTCGTTTACCGGCTCTCTGGCACGGTTAGGGTGTTTACAATTCTCGGGGAGTGTTGTGATTCGTGGAATCGCCCAGAGTGGGAATCAATCCTATGACCCTATCAATGGCCGAGGTGGTAATGGTTTTGAGATTTTCAGTGACAACAACATTATCGAAGGTAATTTCATTCAATCTAACCAGGGAGCCGGAATCCTGGTTACAGGCTCAAATAATTTAGTCGGCGGAACGACTGCGGCTTCAAGAAATGTTATTTCCGGGAACGGGTTTGGGAGTCTTTCTGGGTTTGGTTTTTTTGCGGGGGTGAGGTCCCAAAATGGGAATAGCAACCAGATTCAGGGAAATTCAATTGGAACCGATCTCGCTGGAATGGCTAGCCTTCCCAACTTTGGTGGCGGTATCTACATTCCATCCGGCCACAACAACGGTGTCGGCGGCGCTCTGCCAGGAGCCGGAAATCGGATTGCTTTCAACTATGGGCATGGAGTCGAAATTGGACATCCTGTGATTACTCCCAGTCCCTCCAACATCCTGGTTTCACGAAATGCGATTTATTCAAACACCCTGTTTGGAATCAACCTGGTCAAAATTGATGATGACGGATCGACAGAGAATGATCTGAAAAATGACGGATTGACGGAGAATGATCTGGGAGATGCCGACACAGGTGCAAATGGGTTGCAAAACTTCCCAACCATTACCAGTGTTGCTTCAAGTGGTGGTTCAACCACCATTCAGGGAACACTCAACAGTCGCCCCAACACCACCTACCAGCTTGAGTTTTTCGCCAACGACGCTGTCACTTCGTTTCAATATGAAGGGCAGGAATTGATTGGTACAACCTCGGTTACAACTGATGGGACGGGGAATGCCACTTTTACATCTACCGTTCCGGTTGCTGTTTCCTCAACCAGGTTCATTTCGGCCACTGCAACTGACCCTACTGGCAACACCTCTGAATTTTCATTTGCCCTGCAGGTCAACACGGCTGGAAATTCACAACCTCCTGTGATTGCCGTGATTTACTTTAACCCGCCAAAAGCACTAGCCCCGGCGAATGTAGCCTTTTATGGTGGGTTACTTTCGACTGACCTGGATGGGACGATTGTTTCCTACGCCTGGAACTTTGGCGATAACACAACTGGTTCGGGTAGCATCGTTTCACATACCTATCCAACTGCCGGGAATTATCCGGTTACGCTCACGGTCACGGATAACGCTGGAAATACGGCTTCGACCTCAGTGGTGGCTATAGTTCTGGCATCAACCACACCGCCGCCGGATCCAAATATCATTCCGGCACCTTCGAATCTAACGGCTACTGCCACTTCCCGTCGGGTTACGGTTCGATGGCAGGATAATTCAACCAACGAAACCAATTTTGTGGTCGAGCGTGCGCCAAAGAGTTCTGGCCGATTTATCCAGACGACTTCACTGGCGGTCAATACCACAACCTTTAGCCAAACCCTGGCACCTGGCACCTATTTGTATCGGGTACGGGCCTACAATCGAACCACCAAAAAGTATTCGGCTTATTCAAACACCGCTGAAGTTAGGGTGGGATAGCTTTCGTTCGTTCTTTGTTTCAATTGGCAGCACAGTGAAGAGATGGAAATGGGCGGTGTTTCTCAGCGGTGGCTCATTTTGTCTAAGAGACTGTTTGGAAAGGATTGGGATTTTCGCAAGGTATTGATTTAAAAGAAAATTGCCTTTGAAACCTGCGAAGCAAGTGGCCGGCCCATTGTCTGTGTAGGAGCTGAAAATTCCGTGAGTTGCCCCTGTGACTCGGGCCCTTTTCAAACGTTGCCGCCCTAATCAAATTTTCAGGCCGGAGCAGGCCGCGCATTTCACCAGGAAGCAAAGATATGAACTTCAAGCATATGACACGATTTAATGCCGACAAATTTGACGAGCAAAGCGTTTTAGCAGCAGCAGCAGCTCAATATCCGGAAGTGCTGCGGGAAATGATCAATCGGATGCGGGTTACCAAAGAAAGTGAAGCTCAGTTGCTGCTTATTATGCAAGCAGAAAAACTCTTACCCAAATATGCGGCCCGACTTCGGCAGCACACCGAAGACGAGGCACGCCACACACAAATGCTCGAAGTGTTACTGATCGAAATTGGCGGCATGCCAAAACCGGTTGATGGCGAAACGTTTATGACAGAGTTTTGGTGTTTAACCGGGCATTCGGCCCAGCATCTGCCGAGCCTCATTGAATTGCTGGCTGGGTTGCTTCAGATCGAAAAACGGGCACTTGAAATGTTCAACCTGTTGGTAAAGGCATTACCCAACCATCAGGTCGTCCGCCCGGTGCTGGAAGTCATTCGCCGGGATGAAGAAAAACACCTGCGCTGGGTTGAAGATCACTTAACCTATCTGGCTTCACTTGGTCCAGAACATAGCCGTGAAGTCGAGCTCAACCGCCGCCGTTATGAACTCATTGACCAGGCTGCCTTTATAGCGATGACAGGCAGCCGAATTGATCGGTTGAAGGCTGTGCTGGAAGTAGCGGATACCTTCACGGGTGAAGTTCGAACGCAGTATATGCTGGAGCAGGTGCCACGTGTGCTCAAGGGAACTGAAACTATCCGCCGACGGTTTATGGCGCTCAAGATGATGGTGGCCATGCAGCACCAATATCACGACGTACCGCTGGTTCCGGCCAAAGTTTCAGAGTGATGTTTTTAGAGTTCCGGGCTCAGGGAAACACAACTCCTTCAATCATTTAACCTTTGAAGAGTTGAAGTGGTTTTGGTTCTTAGTCGCTGCCTAAGTACAAGTTCCCACAAATAAGGGATGGAATTTCAGCTTTCGCCCGGATGGACGCCGGAGAACAGCCGGTGGTTTGCTGTTTTGGGCACACCACCGGGTCTTCGATCTGGATTGGTTCGCGCCCGGACGGGCACTGGAACAGAATCGTGAGCGAGGGGCCGAACCCCATAAGCGCCAGGAGAAGGAACCAGAGCCCGATCTGGACAAGGGGACCGGGAAACAGGGAGACAGGGAGAAAAAACAACTGGTCGCCTTCCCCCGCTCTCAATCGGAACTGATTCAACCTGACAAACCTGGTGAATTGTCTCCGTGTCTCCCCGTCTCCTTGTCTCGCACAGACTCAAACTTCTTTCTCCTGACGCTTATGAGTCGTCCCCCCCCGAGGGAAAAGGGATCGAACACCCTTCCACAGCGCCCATCCGGGCGAAACCCAATGTTTCTCCCACCGAGTGATCGAATTTCATCCCCCTTTTATGGGGACTTGTACTAAGGTTACCCGCCAATTTCGGACATTGTCCGGGTTGGGGCCAGAAATTCCGGTGAGTTGATCGTGTGGCCAGGTCCTTTGTGAAAGACTGCATTACAAATGAGGTCTTTTAACGCACTTCGCGATGCTCCAGCTCGGAGCGGTCCACGCAGGTCGTATTCCTGATGGGCAAACAGGCAGGTTTTGAGTTTTCCATCCGCCGTGAGTCGAATCCGGCTGCACGCATTACAAAACGGACGGGTGACCGAGGCAATGATTCCGATTTCACCCGTGCTTCCATCGGCAAACCGAAACCGAAGCGCGGTTTCACTTGGGCTGGCCGGAAACACTGGTCTCAATTGAAATTGTTGTTGAATGCGCTCCAGGATTTCGTCGCCTGAAACCATCACTTCGGGCCGCCACTGGTTTGGTCCATTGAGCGGCATATATTCGATAAATCGGACAGCGACTCCGGTTTCACGGGCAAAGCTCACAAAATCAAGGATTTCGTGGTCATTGACGTCTCGCATCACGACACAATTGATTTTCAGTGGGGACAACCTGGATTGCTGGACCTGGTCAATGGTTTCAAGCACTTTTGGCAAAGCCGCTTTTCGGGTCATGGCCCAGAAGGTTGTTGGATTCAACGAGTCCAGACTCATCGTCACCCGGCTCAGTCCGGCATCAATGAGGTCAGGTAAGGAGTCTCCGAGTAAAAATCCATTGGTGGTGAGCGCCAGATCCGAAACACCTGAAATTCCAGCCAGTTGGCTGATCAGAACCGGTAATCCCTGGCGGAGGAGTGGTTCGCCTCCTGTGAGTCTGATTCGCGTCACTCCCAGTTCAACAAAAATCTCAGCCAGCCGGTGAAGCTCTTCAAACGTCAAGAGTTCCGGCTTGTCAACCCAGGACAACCCTGTTGGCGGCATACAATACACACACCGAAAGTTGCACCGGTCCGTCACCGACATCCGCACATTACGAATCACCCGGCCAAATGAATCACACAGATTTGGCGGGAATGTATCGTGGACTGGCTGGCCATTCGTCGGTTGAAACATAGGGTTGGCGTTCAGAGTTCCGCCTTCAGGCGGGTTTCTTGATCACCCTTTTTCATCTGGGCAATAGTTTTGTTCTTCAAGAGTTCGAAAAACTCAGCTCGAATCCGGTTCCAGTCTTCGTGCAATGGACATTGCCCGTTGTGAAGACTGGTACTCTGGCAATAAGGACATTCAACAAATTCCGGGTTCGGGTCGAGGATTTGAAACACTTCCCAGAGCGTGATTTGTTCGGGGGTGCGAAACAGTTCGTACCCGCCGTGGATGCCTTTGCTTGATTTGAGAATTCGATGGCGGCGAAGCTCGCCCAAAATCTTTCGAAGATAGACTGACGGAATGACCTCGGCGTCGGCGATTTCACGCAAACCGCATGGCCGTCCCTGGGTTTGCTGGGCCAGATAAACCAACGCTCTGATTCCATATCCGGTGGCTTTTGAGAGAATCATGGCGACTGCCCTCCGGGATTTCCTGGATTCCAGGTTTCAGAGCAAAATAAATACAAAAAGGACAAAAGGGACGAAAAGGACCAAAAGAAAACACGTTCGAACACCCGGAACCCGAAGTCCCAATTCCTGACCAGATGACCAACTGACAAGGTGACAAGGTGATTTCTTTCATCCCTCATCCCTTCAGAAACCCGAACCCGGAACGGTTTTCAGAGTTCCCCGCAGTCAAATCCGCATTCCGCTTCCTGGTCAAAAGTTTGATGAGGCGGGCCAGGGTACATCGGAAGCGTCTTGGGTGGGCCAAGACGCCGCAGAAATGATTGTCCGGCTTTGGCCAGATAGGGGACTTCCGAAGTGATGAGGGATTGCGAAAATTGCCCGGCGAACACAGACAAGTGATCAGTGACAAAATGCGCTGCCGTTTCAGATGTAATCTGGGCTGATTCGGTGTCGTTTGCGGCCAGGGCAAAGGCTTCTTTCAGTCGCAGGTAACTGAGAAAGCCAGCTTCAATCGCAATATGATCCGGGGCTTCGCGCGAAGCAGGTTGATATCCAAAGGCGGCGTAATAACAGGCCAGTTCCGAAAGCAGGTATCCTGGCTGCACCATGGCAACATAACTGATTTCACGGGCTGGAACCGGTCCTCCAGGACCAAAAATTGAATGGTAAAACCCTTCGGAGGCTTCCTGAAGCGCGGCGGTGGCTGCCTCTTTCAGGTCGAGGTCATTTGTTTGAGCCGAAAGTTTGGTGATTTCACGTTGCCAGTGGCGGCGCGGGCAGTCAAACAGCAGGCTCAGGAGCCGCCAGTCAGATGATTCCTGGAAGAGCTGCACCAGTTTTGGATCAAGGGAACGTTTCGGATTACTCATGGTCCCACCTTCATGTGTAAAGGCACCCAGCCGGTTCGCATCTTCCGGGCGCCGACTTCCTGGTGACTGCCTTCCCAAACAGCAAAGGCAATCTGGGATCGAACCTGCGGAGATAGCCCCGTTGGAAGCTTTCTGACAATCACCACCTGCCAGCCAGTTTCAGTCCGGATGCCAAGCCCCCGGGCACCTCGGGCGACAGGGGTAATCGTGCCGGGGCCTTCGGAAATCAAATCTTCCACCGGGTTGTCACGCGGGCCAACCCGCCGGTTGCCAGCCGCGCTGGCCGGAGCGTATCGTTTGGCCATTTCCTGTTGCGTCGGTGACCCCTTTTCCAACGATTGGGCTTCAAAGGGGTAATGGTCGGGCTGGGCATTAGGATAAATGGATTTGATCGAGTCTTCGCGGCCATTGGTCCAGGCTTGCCAGTCGGCTTTCCAAATTGTGATTTCAACTGGTTTGCCAGCTTCGCCCATTTGTGGTGCTGGCACGTTGGCTTCAATTTTGGTCGGCACCTGAATCGCACAGGCATCGGAAAAGGCCGCCGGTTTTTGAACCTCATTGCGCGTTGTGTCTGCCCACTCCAGCCGAAAAGCGATGTCTGTTCCATTCGTAATCGCCCTCACATGCACATCCGGTGTGGTTGGTTTCATCTGACGTGGTTCAACCAGGTCCTGTGGAATGAGTTTGGCGGTGTGCTCTGAAACGGCGTCCCAGGCCGGATCTTTTGGGTTGACTGGTACTTCACGGGCTGATACGGCAATGACTTCGGTGGTTTGGACGGGTCCGGCTTTTTTGTAAGAAACGACCACCACAATACAGATTCCCATCACGACCAGCAACAAAATATATTTCAGAAATGCGTTCATAGGGGAAACCTCCTGAATAGTTCGTGGTCAGTAGTCAGTAGTCAGTAGACAAAACCCGGATCGTTGAATCAGTAGAATTCTTGAAAAGAATTGTTTCTAAATGACTCAAATAGAATCAAATCCACTTGACAGGCACTTCAAAATTCCAACACTTGACTACTGACTACTGACTACTGACTACTGACCACTGACCACTGACTTCATGGACAATTCAACCGCCCGATTTGATAGAGCTTGTCAAAGGCGGGTCGGACGTGAATGGGTTCTCTGAGCGGCACCCGGACAACTTCTGCGCCAGCTTCGCTCATGCCAATCACCCAGTCGCCATCCCGTCGCCATTTCGGGACAATTGATTCGGTTGAACCAAACAGACCCAGTAATCCCGCCATATCCAGATCCTGTGGCGCATTTCGATACGTCTGAAGTGCCTCAATCGCACCCGGTCCAAACATCTGGGTCAGGAAAGACGTCGGCGCGTGCAGCGGTGGAATGTAATAAATGTTTGGCTCCAGGCCGAATTGTGGAAAGAGCGGAAGCGCCACTTTTTTGATGTGAACCAGATAGTCAATCGGGTTATCCGCTTTGGCTTCTTCAGGTTTGGAGATCCACCCGGCCAGTCGGATTTTCCCAATGCAGTTCACAAAACACTGGGGTTGCAGGCCAGTTTCAATCTTTGGAAAACACCCAATGCACTTTTCCGAAGTCCCGGTCATCGGGTTGAAAAAGACTTTCTTGTAGGGACAACCCCTGACACATTCCTGATATCCGCGACAGCGATTTTGATCAACCAGGACAATGCCGTCTTCCTGCCGTTTATAAATTGACCCGCGTGGACAGGAGGCCAGACATCCCGGATAGGTGCAGTGGTTGCAGATGCGGGCCAGATAGAAAAACCAGGTCAGGTGCGGAACGGCCAGACTGGCGCCGTTTTCGATGTGGCCGGCACAATCATCTTCACCGACATTGGGATAGGCATAGTCAAACTCTTCGGGACGCCAGCCCATGACGCGCTCGCCAGCCGGTGCCGATTCAAAAATGGTCTGGCCTTCATAAACCGAGCCATTCCATTTTTGCCCTTCCAGCATATTGAGCAACTTGAGATCCCACGAAAGTGGATAAAACCCGTATGGTTTACTCTCGACGTTGTTCCAGAGCATGTATTCCTGCCCCTTGCCGGAGGTCCAGGTGGTTTTGCAGGCCAGCGTACAGGTCTGGCAGGCAATACATTTGTTGATGTCAAAGACGGCGGCAAATTGTTTTTCCGGTCGGTCTTCCGGATACCAGTAGGACATTTCCCGTCCGAGCTGCCAGTTATAGACGCGTGCCATAGCTATTTCTCCTTTTCGTCGGTGTAGAATTCACCGGCCAGATACCGTTTCATTTCCGGCGATTCATAGCGGGGCCGAATGCCAAGCGAAGCTGGCCGCCATAAGCCGACACCTTCGAGACCACCGGGTTCGGCACGGGTGATTTTGACGATTGATTCACGCGGTGCCCCAGTCGGGCAATGGACATCGGGTAGAAATCCCTTGCCGATTCCCTGACCAAACATGGCTTTGCGAACCAGCGAATCGGTCATCAATGTGGGTTTGAGCCAGCCCCGCGTGGCGGACTGGTGCGAACCTGACCGGAACATGGCCTGATAGCCGGTGCGTGGATTCTTGGCCAATCCGTCGGGTCGTTCGCGTTGACCTTGCTGTGAGCCGGGCGTGGCGGCATACATGTTGAACCACATCCGGGTCACGCCGACCGGAGTGCCGGGATAGTAGCGAGCCCGGCACAGCAAGCGGGCAAAGGCATAATCCGTATCGTTTGATTGCCAGCCTCGGAACGGTCGGTCTTCCGGGTCGGAATCAATCCAGACATAATCGCCATCTTCGACACCGAGGGCTTTGGCGTCCACGGGGTTGATGTCCACATAGCCTTCGGTCACAAACGGGCTGCGTTTGTCGTGGCGATAAATATCCCCAAATGGTCCAAACAAAATCGCCACCATATCGGTGTCAATTGGCGTGGTATGTGACCCGTGGCGATATTTCGGCGTGTGGAAAATAAACTTGTATCCGTCTTTGGCCAGCGGATGGGGCGAAATTTTGGTTTCGGCCCAGGTTTTGACGACGTTGCGTCCACACCGTGTTTCACACGAAAGATCATCCCGCTTGACGCCATACTTTTCTGGCCCGTCGGGCCGGATGGCCTCGTGATTTTTCGGAGCCACAATCACGTTGGGTTCATAGAAGGTCGAATCAACTGGTTCGCGATGGACCGGCAGATTTTCGCCAGCTTCGATAAATTCATTTTCCTCGCGATAAAATTCGAGCCGTCCGGTCTTGGTGTACCAGGGTTGTGAATCCTGGGTTTGCTCATACCCAACGGCTTTCGGCGTGGTTCGGCTGTTCATCAGCGCCGGAATCCCTTCGCGGGCTTTGGCTTCCAGTTCATCAATTTTATAGCCTTTGGTGTTGGTCGAGGTATCGAGAATCCGCTGGAGATAGACCGTGGTCTGGTTTTCCCGGACAAATTTCCAGTAGTCATTAAACCGATTGTCTTTGGTGAGTTCCGCCATTTTGGACCCGACCAGAGAGAGAACTTCGATATCCCCGAGTGTGTTGAAAATGCGTGGTAGCGGGGTGCGTGGAAAGACCTGCAAAAACGGGTTGGAGATCGAGGCGGTCATATCCGGGTGTTTGAGTTCAGCCCACGAATCAACCCCAAACACCACGTCTGCCCATTCGCACGAGGTTGACCACCACCATTCCTGAACGGCAATCATTTCAATGCGCGGCAAGACATTGATCACCGTGTTGTAATGCCATTTGACGTTGCCCAGGATGGAATTGGCATTGGCAAACCACAGCGATTTGGTCGGAGTTGGAATGTGGGTTGCGCCAGTCAGGAGTTTGTTTCCAACCCGGAGCGGGTGGTCTTCGTGGTTGTAGTAATGTGCTGACTCGGGTTTCCAGTATTGTTTGGGCCGGGCCAGCTTGTTTGGGTCGAGTTCGATATCAAACGGGTTTTCGTTGATGTATTGCGGCGACCCGTTAAAGAGCGCCACCCGGTAATTTCCGGCATATGAACCAACGTTTCCGCTGATTTTCCCGACGTTTCCCGTGAGTGCGGCAAGCAAGAAAATGTCACGATCTTTGTTGTCATTGTTGAAAAACTGGTTTGGCCCCATGCCGATGGCAAAGAGCGTCGTACCCGGATCTTTGGCAAAGTGACGGGCCAGTGATTCAACGGCGTGAGCGGGCGCCCAGGTCAGTTCCTCCACCGTTTTTGGATCAAAGTGTGCGGCATATTCTTTCACCAGATCATAGACAGGTCGGCAGCGGACCTTTTTCCCATCGGCAAGCTGGACTTCCACCGTGCCTTCGAGCAAGGCATCGCCGATTTTCGAGATCTTGCCGACTTCGTCCCTGGTCATTGGTTTTGGACTGTTGGACGCCCGATCCCACCAGAGAAAATCGCCCCATTCCTGGCGCATTTTCTCTGGAATCACGTGTCCGGTGTGCGTGGCGGCGGGCGGTTCTTTTTCGCCTTCTTTCAGGAGTTGAATATAGTTTTTGAGTTCGCCGGGCTTTTGGCCGGTGACTTCTTCGGCCCGGAGGTATTTGAGAGTATCCATCCGAACCAGGACCGGCAGGTCGGTCCACTGGCGGACATACTCCTGATCATACAAATGATCGCGCATAATCACGTGGGCAAACCCGAGCGCGAGGGCCGGGGTGGTCCCCGGACGAACAACGAGGACGTCGTCGCCTTTGGTGGCCGTGGCCGAATATTCACAGGCAATCACGACGATTCGTGTGCCTTTGAGCCGGGCTTCGGTCAACCAGTGGGCATCGGGCATCTTGGTCGTGATCCAGTTCATGCCCCAGACCACCACGGTTTTGGCGTATTCGACCGAATTCAAATCAAATTCCACCGTTTGTTGTCCGGTCACCATCGGGTGGCCTGGCGGCAAGTCGGTATGCCACGAATAGTTGTCAAATCCGCGCCCGCCAACGGCCTGATCCGGGCCGACTTTGCGAATGTGCGCATCAAGCAACGCCATCGAATTGGCCATCCGGTACATTCCAAACACGCGGGTAATGCCGAGCAAGGGCATCCCACCACGGAATTTCAGAACCTGGGTGCCGACGCCTTTGGTCGCCTCGATGGTGGCCTCGTCATAGTGCTGCTTTTTGAGTCGTTCTTTGCCGGCCTCGCCGGTGTAGGTTTCAGCAATGTTTTTCAACGCGGCGGCCACAATTGTGGCCGCTTCGTCGTGCGACATCCGCACCCATTCATCACGCGCCCGCTGGAAATATTCAACTGGTGGCTTTCCGTCAGATTCGCGGGGGAACCCGGCTTCATACCAGCGTTTGAATCCAGCGCGAACCATACACTGGTTCACGCGCCGGTCACCATAAAACCGGCGTGTCAGGGCCAGACCTTTCTGACAGACGCGTGGATCCCAGCGGTGCGTGGTGCCGTTCCCAGCCAGATCTTTCGCTTCGCCATACCGCATGGTCGGTCCAATGCGCGTGACAACGCCATTGCGGACGTGGGCATTGAGAATGCAGTTGTGGGTGTCGTTTGGGGCGCACAGGAAGGTGTATTTTGAATCATACTTCCAGAGGTCCCGATAGACGGCTTCCCAGCCACGGTCAGGGTAGACGGCGAGCGGGTTGGTAATGGCATCAAGCCCCCAGACTTTGGTGGACGATGCCACGAGCGCCCCAAACCCGGCGGTGGAGGCCATTTTCAGAAAATCACGTCGTGAAAGTTCCTTTTTCATCGTTTTTTCCCCTCCCAGGAGCGCATAAAAGTCACGATGGATTCAATTTCAGCCGGTGTCAGCGCCGGTCGCACCGTGGATGATTGTGAAAAACCTGCCATCACCGTTCCCCGGCGGCCCTGGGTGATGGTTTCAACCAGGAAGCGGTCAGTGGCTGAATTCAGGAAAATTTGGTTATTGAGCGCCGGGCCTTCGTTTCCTTCGCCTTTGGTGCCGTGGCAACCGCTGCAATTGGCGGCAAAGAGTTTTTCACCCTGGACTGGATTGCCTTTCACCCACCGTGGCGGCATGGTTTCAGCGACTGGTGTCGTGGCCGAGACCTGGCGCAAATAACCCACGATGGCTTTGATTTCCTCGGGGTTCAAGGCACTCCCTGACCCGCCCCAGGCCGGCATTTTTCGTCCTGGACGACCATTGGTGATCGTCGCAGTCAAAAATTCATCCGATACCAGGTTGATGAAATCCGGGTTGGTAATGCCTGGAAACGGCGGCAGCCCCGGATACCGAACGCCCTGCCCTTTGGCGCCGTGGCAGGCTGAACACAACGCGCTGTACATCGTGGCCCCGTCGCGGGCAAATTCGCGTTCACTAAATCGGAGCACCCGCACCTGATCTTTTGGCAAATATGTTCCAGGCAGTTCGCGCCGCCTGAGCGACAACACATACATCGTGAGTTGATCAATTTGGGCCTCAGAAAGCCGCATCATCGGCATTTGCGAACCGGGAACAATGCCAATCGGTGACCGGAAATGTTCGGCGAGCCAGTTGGCAAAGGTTGGCTGGCCTGGAATATGCGTGAAATTGAGTTGTCCAGGGTCTCGTTCACCACTTCGCGAGAGGTCAACCCCGGCATCGCCTCCGATGCCACTGACTTTGTGACATCCCATGCAGCCGAGTGAAAGAAACGTGGCCTTGGCTTCGATCAGCTTTGGCGCTCCAACTCGTGTGGCCAGATACATTTGAATCGCTGCCTGATCAGCGTCGCTGATGGGTCCAAACGATGTCTTCCATGGCCCTTCGGTCGCCTGGGTGCTGTTTTGCAGGTGAAGTGCGTACCAGTCAGGCCGATACCCGGCGACGCCAACCCGGCTCAGGTCAGGACCTTCCATCCCGCCGCCGCCTGGACGTTGGGTTCCACCGCGACCATTGACCCGATGGCAGGCCAGACAATCGAGCCGCTCAAATGTGCTCTGGGCTTTTTCAAGACTGGCTGAATTAGGAATTCCGGTTGGAGCGTGGCAGGTGCCGCATCCAGCATAGCTGTACCGGGTTGGGAGCATCGGTTCCGGCCAGAAATGAACGTCACCGTGTGCGTCAGCCTTTTCAGTGGCAAGTCCTTGCCCACCGTGACAGGTTGTGCAACCAAACTCAGTTGGGTCGTGAACCACTGGCGGATGAGCGGCCACCACGGCGGGGCCCGTCACCCCCTGTTCTCCGGGCGCCATTCCGACGTGGCACGAAACACAGCGATCCGAAATTTTGAGCGTTGGATTGACCACCTGGCGCAGCCGAACTTCGATTGGACCATCAGCCGAGCGGGTGGCGCCCTGGATTCGTCGCCAGTCTTTCAAGAAGTTTTCATTGACTGCGGCAAAAACCAGCAGCCCAAAAACCCCTATACTTGACCAGAGCAGCAAATACTTGTTCTTGTTCATAGCACACCTTTTCGGGGTCGGGGTTCGGGGTTCGGGGTTCGGGGTTCGGGGTTCGGGGTTCGGGGTTCG